>JAQICO010000370.1 GCA_027858495.1 Spirochaetaceae bacterium | reverse complement strand
GGGATAAGTTACTTCAGTTCATGATTGAAGGTTTAGAACTGATTGACCCTGGAGGATAAGCGATTTTTATCTCAGAGTTCTTTGATGATGGGGTTCAAAGTTAATAATGAGAATTGCTGCCAACTTTTGGCTTATAGTTGTAAAAGGAGCCCTCCACATAATGTAAAAAATTGGAAAACTGAGGTTCTCCCACTACACTAGACGACCATGATTGTATATAAACATCCCCAGTGCCATCCTCACCGGTAAAATAGATTCCAGAACTAGCATCCTCATAATAAGGAAAGTATTTACCCATTACATCGATAGTAACAATATAGCCATTTTCAGTAATGAAATCATACCTTCCAACCCAAGTATGAAGATTTATTACATACCCTAAAACAGTATCGTCTGCATCTACAAGCTGAATACTTCTATCCACAGAAACGGTTGTAGTGTCATCACCTGTGGTAGTACCGTCATCTATGGTACTTGTCGTTGAGGTTGTTCCTGTATCACAGGCAATAAACCCTAATAAGGCAATAATCAAAATTAACCAATTCATTCTAAATTTCACAATTAACTCCTATCAATATTTATCAAATAGTCATTACTATAACAACGGAATATTGTAGAGTCAATAACATAGCAGAATAGTAATTCTGATAAACATTATTGGATTTTCATAGCTTGGCGTTTTAAAGAAGGGGGCTATCCCCTTCGTAACCCGCTCTTAGGAGGCTGAAGATCCACTTTCTTAAGTTGTTTTTCCTTCCATAGAGGCCAGATTTCTTCAAGAGATGAAACCTCGCCCTGATCGAAGAGCTCCATTCCAACCGCCCGGCAGATTTCCAGAGCCTTGGGACCAAGATGCGGGGCCACAATAGATTTAACCCCATGATCATCCAGCAGCTTTGCAGAGGCAATACCCGCCCCCTGACTGTCTTCTTTGTAAGGATTTTTTATTTTTTCCAGAATTTCTCCGCTGCTGTCAGCTATAAAAAAATAGTTACACCGTCCAAAACGGTCATCCAGCATGGCTGGCTGGGTATTATCCTTTATACAAAAGGCAATCTTCATGGTCATACTATTCACAGCCTTCTTCACCATGATTGCAGACACTTCCCTTGGAGTATAATTCTCCACCCAGGAATTCCTTAAGACTTTCATCGATAGACCCCTGGGCACCTAAAATAACATCGATATTATTTTCCTTAAACAATTCCACGGCCCGGGCTCCCATTCCACCGGTGATAATGGTGGAAGCACCTTTTTCTGCCAGGAAAGCCGGAAATACACCGGGTGCGTGTACCGGGGGATCCAAAGTTTCTCTGGAAACCTGCTGGCCTCCCTTGATATTACATATTACAAATTGACGACAGTGACCAAAATGTTCCTCCACCGTTATTCCATCGTTACTAGGAAAGGCAATCCTTGCATCCCATTTTTCCATTATGCTCCTCCACTTTTTTTATTCAAATATTTAGCACATATGCTCATATCAATAAGATAACTTCATAATTGGCATATGTCAATTATTAATAGATTTAATTATGGGCATTTTCCCTTTATTTTTCATAAAAGTGGCTTTACAATATATATTAAGGATATTCTCATCTAGTAATAAAAACTCAAAAGGAAGAATAGCCTAAAAGGAGAAGAGTATGAAATATGTAATAGTGGGTGGATCTGCAGCGGGTCCAAAAACCGCATCAAAGATCAGACGGCTGGATCAGCATAGCCAGGTGACCATCATCCAAAAGGGCAAATACCTGAGTATGGCTTCCTGTGGATATCCCTATTTTGTGGGCGGCACCTTTGACGATCCCAATGCATTAATCTCCACTCCTACAGGCGTACCTCGAGATTCCTCCTATTTTTCAAAGGTAAAGGATATTGATGCCCGGGTTGAAACCGAGGCCATAGCCATAGACCGAGAAAATAAAAAACAAACCATAAAAAATCTGACCACTGGAGAAGAGGAAACCATAAGTTACGATAAATTGGTTCTCACCACCGGTGCTTCTCCTATCCGTCCGCCCATCGAAGGAATTGATCTTCAAGGAGTACAGCATTTACACTCCATGGAAGATGCCATTGCCTTAAAAAAGGTAGCCAAGGATCCCAGTGCAAAGGTGGTGATTGTGGGCGGTGGGTTAATCGGCATCGAAACCTGTGAGGCCCTGCAATTGGCAGGATTGGATATCACCTTGGTGGAAATGCAGAATCAGATTCTACCCTTTTTAGACTGGGAAATGGCTAAATTGGTTCAAAACTATATGGAGCTAAAAGGGATAAACTTCAAAATGGGAGCGGCACTGAAACGCTTTATCGGTGAGGGAGGCAAACTGAATTCTGTAGAATTGAACAATGGCGAAATCATTCCCTGTACCCATGCTCTTTTTAGTATTGGGGTAAGACCCAATGTAGCCCTGGCAGCAAAAGCAGGATTAAAACTGGGCGATTTTCGGGGAATTCAGGTAAATCGATTTATGCAGACCTCGGACCCGGATATATATGCAGCCGGAGACTGTGTTGAGATAACCAACCTGATCACCAAGAATAAACAGCCCTGGCCCATGGGTGATGCGGCAAACCTGCAGGGCCGAGTGGTGGCTCAAAATGTGGTTTTGGGAAATATTGAAGAGTATGAAGGCATGGTGGGTACGGGGATTTGCAAGGTCTTTGATTTCAATGCCGGCAGCACGGGTTTATCGGAAAAGATGGCCCGGGAAGAGGGTTACAACAACGTGCTGACCAGTATTCATGCAGCTCCCGACAAACCGGGATTCATGGGTGCTCTGCCCATGGTTATTAAGCTGCTGGCTGATAAATCCACCGGGAGATTTCTGGGATTACAGGCTGTGGGCCTGGGAGATGTATCGAAAAGAGTGGCCATAGCCGCCATGGCTCTACATGGTAGAATGTCCATTGCAGATATGGTTAATCTGGATTTACCCTATGCACCGCCCTTCTCGTCGGCCATAGATAATTTGATTACAGCGGTACATGTGCTGGAAAACAAATGGCGTGGGTTGATGACGGGTATCAGCGCGATTGAATTGAAGGAGCGCTTGGACAAGGGAGAAAAACCCTTTATATTAGATGTACGTGGCCGGGGAGAATTCGAAGCCATGAGACTGGGAATTGGGGAAACCTTAATCCCACTGGGCCAAATACGGCAGAGAGAAGAAGAACTGCCAAAGGATAAAACCACGGAAATCATCACCTACTGCAAAATATCACTTCGAGGCTATGAAGCAGCCTGCTGTCTTAAGGCAAAGGGCTACAGCAATGTAAAAGTTCTGGAAGGGGGCATTTTAGCTTGGCCCTTTAAAAGGGAAAAAAGATTCACTCACTCACTGTATTGGTGGATAATGAAGCCTCCTGTGGACTAAAAATAGAACATGGTTTCTCAGTACTCCTGGAGAGTTCTGAGGGTAGGATTCTCTTTGACTGTGGTCAGGGTCCCATCCTATGGGAAAATGCTTCGACTCTGGGTTTCCCTCTGGATGACCTAAACGCCTTGGTTCTAAGCCATGGGCATTTTGACCATGGGGGAAACCTGGCAAGACTGGCCAGTAAGAATCCGGCAATTGCTCTATGGGCTCATAGAGATATACTGCAGAATCGCTGGGTTATTCGCCAAGGGAATGCCCCCCGATCCATCGGTTTAACAGTAAAAAATCGAAAGGCCATTTCTGTACCTCAGAGTGACCTGGAGAATCCATTAAAAGGATATAGTAAGAATAATAGCCTGTGGGGAAGACAAAAACTCCGATGGATACCCTTGGATGACTCCCGGGAGATCCTGCCGGGAGTTTGGGCAATAACGGCTATTCCTCGAAAATACCCCACCAGTCCCGAGGGACATTTTTTAGATATTCAAGGCAACCGACAAGATCCAGTAGACGATGACCTCTCCCTACTGATAACACATCCCAAGGGAGATCTCCTTCTCTGCGGTTGCTGTCACAGCGGTCTTCGAAACACCTTAGAAGAGATAAAACGACTGAATCTCCATGGAAATCTTAAAAGAATAATGGGAGGCTTTCATCTCAGCAAAGCAAAAGATGAAGAATTAACAGTGTTGGGAGAATACTTAAAAGAGTTTAAACTGGACAAAATAATCTGCAATCACTGTACGGGCAATCATGCAGTCACCCATTGGAAGACCATGGAACTGCCGGCGGAACTGGGGAAAAGCGGTGAAACTATTAATTTGAATTGAATCTTAGAGATCCTCTTCAAAACATACTCGATTCCGTCCCTGATTCTTTGCCTGATAAAGCAAACGATCAGCCTGGTTCACCAATTCTTCTGGACTGACTTCAGGGGATTTTTTTTGTGCCACACCACAACTTATGGTTACGCTTCGATCGATGGAAAAATCTGTCTGTTCAACCATCTCTCGCAATTTTTCTGCCACTTGAAAAGCCCCATTCTGATCGATCTCCGGCAAAATTATGAGGAATTCCTCTCCTCCATATCGACCGACAATATCACTGCTTCTTATTTGGGTCTTTAAAACTTCAGACATCATAGATAAAACCCTGTCTCCAGCCTGATGACCAAAATCATCATTTACTCTCTTAAAATAATCGATATCAATCATGATCACAGAATATGAGGTATCATAGCGCTTAAAAAACTCCTCCTGCATATGAAGTAGCTGAAATAACATGGATCGGTTAAAAACTCCGGTAAGATTATCTAAACTGGCTAATTTCTCAAGTTTTTTCTGGGATGATCTGTAATAGATTGTAAAAAGTAATAAAATAAAATAAAGCAAACTTAACAGGAATATGAATCCTAAAAAACGTTTATTTTGTAATGCGATATCGGAATAGTCCCCCAAAATAAAAACCCAGCCCACCGTTTCTCCCATAATATTATTGATTGGCATAAAACTAGCGATGGCCTTTTCTCCATAAATTTTAATTATTTCAGAAAACGATGTTCCACTGGACTGATTTTCTGTAATGGATTGTTGCAATTGTTCATAGGTTTTTTTTGAGATCTCATGCTCAAAGAGAGATTGCTCAGTAATTTCGTCTTCCAGCACAAATCGGGGATCCACATCCCATAAAGAATAATTATCGTAATCGTTCCTCCAAATATCTCTTTCCATGGATTCATTTTCCATAATAAATTGAGCTTGAATATCATATAATTGCTCTAATTGGTCTATCAGTGTTTTCATGGGAATACTTAACTCTACAGAGCCTAAATCCAAACTGTCTTGATTAATAGGAAAGACAAAACGATAACCATTAAAAAATCGACCTTCCTCAAAACCGGCGATTGGAATTCCGAAAGTGTTGGCTTTATTCACAGAATAACGAATTCTACTAAGGTCATCGCCGTATTTTTCTGGAAGTAGGAAACGTAAAAAGCTTGTATTTTCCGGGCTGTGGAAATGAAATTGCTGAAAATGATATTTACCAATGGTTTGATAAAAATCGTCCAAGTTAGATAATAGTTCCTCACGGGCAAGATTCTTCCCCTCAGGGGAATCAGGGTAATAAGCCCTTTGTAATATATTCTTGATTTTCGGGGTATTAACCTTTATATCAAAAAGCATTTTCGCAGTATCGCCATATACATCCAGAATGCCTTTGATTTGAGAATCCAACCTTTGATTATTCTGAAGAATCATGATGTCTCGACTTCTTCTTTGATTTAATAGGGCTACACAAAAAGAGCAAATCACCAATATATTCATTGTGAGTAGCATTCCGAAACGTAATCTTGATCCAGAAGAGCTTCTATGTCCTATTTTAGTCATGAATTTTCCTTGCCGAGGCACTGAGCCACCATCTTACCTAAAAGATAACGGTTAAAGGGTTTGGGAAGAAATCCCTTCAGCCCGGATTGCTCCAGAAGTTTTACATCCTCTGGGGGTGCGAAGCCCGAACAGAGCAGTATGGGGATATCCCTTTGAATCTCGCGGATTGCAAAGAAACTATCCCTGCCATTGAGTTTGGGCATTAGCATGTCGAGAATAACGAGATCTATGGATCCATGGGCTTCTTGAAAAATTTCCAGGGCTTGAGCACCGTCTTCTGCCAGTAAGACCTGGTAGCCTAGAGACTCCAGCATGGTTTTTCCAATACTGCGGATGATAGGTTCATCGTCAGCTAAAAGGATTTTTCCGCTGCCTCGAAGGATTACCTCTTGTTTCGCTTTACCATGGTTGAGATTTTCTATCAAAGGAAATAAAAGGGTAAACTCGGTGCCATGGCCCTCTTTGCTTTCCACTGAAATGCGGCCGTTCTGCTGCAGGACAATACTTTTAGCAGCGGCCAATCCTAAACCGGTTCCTTTACCCTCTGCTTTTGTGGTAAAAAAGGGTTCAAATATTCGGGGAAGATTCTCAGGAGAAATACCCTCTCCTTGATCGATCACTTTACATTGAAGATAAAGCCCGGGAATAAACAGCTCCTTCAGACCTTGCTGCTCTTCAAGGAGAATGACCTTAGTCTTATAGATTAATAGGCCGCCTGTTTTTTCCATGGCATGGAGAGCGTTGATCCCCAGGTTGATTAATACAGCCTGGAGTTGAGAGGGATCTCCCCAGATAGTGGATTGAGCTGCCTCCAGTTGTACTTCAATTCCAATGGTAGAATCTGAGAGATTTCGTAACAGAGCCAGGGTTTCCCCCATAATTTCATGTAAGTCAACGGGCTGAAAATTAAGCTTCTTCCTGCGGGAGTAGGCCAAAAGTTTTTCTACTAAATCTGCTGCCCGGTTAGCAGCTTGTTGTATCATACCTATATATTCCTTTGCCGTACTTCCACCCTCTCCAGGTCTCGCCGGGTTTTAATACGGTCAGAAATATCTCTGGTTATAGACAGAATATGGGGAACCCCCTGAATATGGATTACCTTGGCAGACATTAATGCGGTGGTGGTAGAACCGTCCTTCAAACGAAATTCGGCCTGAAGATTCTCACATTCCCCCTTGGTTTTTAGGGCTTGTACAAGTTTCTCCCGGTCCTTAAGATTTTGCCAAATTTGGATATCTGCAGAAGTTTTCTTCCATACATCCTTCCGGGTATAACCGGTGAGCTTGGTGAATCCCTGGTTGATATCCACATATAACCCATCGGACAAACGATTGATATTGATGGAATCCGGGCTGGTATTAAAAGCGATACGGAATAATTCTTCACTCTGCTTCATCCGTTTAAGCAGACTGAATTCTCGGCCAAGTATTTCCACCATTTCTGAATCTTCACCAAAATGGTTCAATCCTAAAAGATCCACTGCAGGCACCATGTCCGTGCTGTGTTTTTCCAAATAACGTATGACCTGGATACGATTTACATAGAGCTTACTTTTTTTTATGATCTCCTGAGGAATCAGAGGGTATTGGATATAATCGCTCCATTCCCATTGAAATATCTCAGGAAGAAGTTTACTTTGGCAATGAACGAAGATAAAGGCTGAACGGGGCGATATTTTAGATAAGCGATCCGCCAGTTCTAAGGCTTGACGCTCAGCTTTATTAATAAAAAAATATACGATATGGGGGTGATTAAGATTCACATATTCCAATGTTTCAGAGAAATCACAGCTTTGGATATTAAAATGAACCTCCCGAAGATTGTCCCGCATAGTAGAAATATCACCAGGAGAAAACCCCGTCAGCAGTAAGCTGGAGTGTTCCATTTACCTCCCCCTTATTGAAAGCATAGTCTGATTCGATTCCAAAATCAAAGGGGAAAAAAGAGAGTGATGGTGCTCCCTTCTCCCACAGCACTGTGGATTTTTATGTTTCCCCCATGCTGCTCCATTACCCCATATACCACTGAAAGCCCCAGGCCGGTGCCTTCACCTATATCTTTAGTGGTAAAATAGGGCTCAAAGATCTTGGACAATTGATCTTGGGGGATTCCCCTTCCGGTATCGCTAACTTCTATAACACGATAGTCTCCCTTCTTGAGAGATCCAAGGAGGCCCAGTTCTCTACTTTTTATTTCATGGTGTTTCAATTGTATGGTTAGGACTCCTTTTTTATCCATAGCATGGAGAGAATTGGTGCATATATTTAAAAGACATTCATGAATTTTATAGGGCTCCAGCAGAATAGAGGATTCTTCTTTTTCCAGCTTTAAGATTATCTCCACCGAGGGAGGAAAACTTGGACGGATAAAGCTGAACACATCCTGGACCACAAGACCCAATTTTCCTTCTATTAGTTTTATTTCTTTTTTACGTCCGAATAGTAAGATCTGTTGAATTAGATGTTCTCCCCTCAGGGAAGCCTCTAATATGGAATTAAGCATTTTACGGTTTTCTTCATCGGGTTTATTTTCCAGCATCAAATCGGTATATCCCATAATACCGCAAAGGATATTATTAAAATCATGGGCTATTTCTCCGGACAACTGCCCAAGAAGATTCATCTTTTGAACCTGTTCCATACGGAGATTTTGTGTCTCTATTTCTGCTCTTTTCATTCCTATTTCCCTTCTTAAGAAAATATACAGCAATAGAATAATAAGGGATAACAATAGAATGAGAAGAAGGTAAAAGCGATAGGAATCAGGCTGCCCTTTTTTTTCAAGTACTTCAATATTATTATTAATGATCTTCTGATAGACAGCGTTTTGAAAATTAAGCAAATCGGATATATGCTTATCTATTGCAAGTAAGAGATCCCTATTTTCCCCTTGCTTTACAGCGCAATATAAATCCGAGGGACGTAATATAATTGGCGTAGCAACCAGTGTCCCCTTTTCATCGCTGAATTCAAAAAACCGGTCGGCAAAAACCCCAAAGGCTTCTCCCTGCTCAACCGCATGAATGGTTTCTATATAGCTGCCTTTTTCTAGAATGGAAAGGTTTAAATTAAATTGTTGATCCAATTCATAGATATAACCCACTTGAGACGACCCCGAAAGCAGGGCAATGGGTTTTCCCCTTAGTTGATCCATGGTAGAGATGATGGTATCGCTCCGGGTATATAGTTGAATCCAAGAAGATAATACAGCCAGCTGGTTAAAATCAAATATTTCATCTCTTGCCTGAGTAAAGGCCACATCCACCATTAGATCAATTTCCCCAGACTGCAGCATTTCAAGAAGCTCATTCCATGAAGCTTGATGGTATTCAATTTTCCAATGTTCCTCTTGGGCAATAAGTTCTATAAGATCGATAAAGATTCCCCGGGCTTTTCCTCTATCATCCATATAGACCTTCGGGGGATTTTCGTAGAAGCCCACCTTTATAACCCGAGTATAATGCTCTTCGTTAGTACATCCTAGGAATAAGTAGATCAAGAGAAAAGAAATGAAGTATATGCTTTTAAAAAAGACGTTTTTCATTTTGTGCCTATCAGCTTATAGTATAGGTTATTCTATGATGAAATTACAGCTGAAAAGGATCGAGGGCAGATTGCTTTTGATGAAATTGGGATACTACCTCATTTTAAAGGAATAGGACTGGCGGCGGTTTATGGAACTATTAAAGCCCATATGGGACACATCGACTTTACCAGCTCTTCCCATGGGACATGTTTCAAAGTATATCTACCCCGAAATCCGGGGATTTTTTGAATTTATTCTTTCTGAATACCCACAGCCCCGGCCAGTTTTTTAACCATGACAATATTG
>JAQICO010000163.1 GCA_027858495.1 Spirochaetaceae bacterium | reverse complement strand
TTAACCAATTGAATCTCTGCCTGGGGGATAGACAGTTGTTTTGACAAAAATACATAGAGATTAAGATTAACCTTTCCCTTCTCTGGAACTCCCTTAATCCTGAGCAGCCAACGGTCATTTCTAAAGCCTTTTATCTCATTCCTTTGAGCTCCAGGTTGGACCTTGATATTAAGAAGTAGAAAATCTTCTTTCTGGGATACACAGGAAAAGTCAGTTGTCATGGATAAATCCTAGCAGATTCTTTGGCTGGGGTCATCTTTTTTTAATAAAAAAGGGCTTTGCTGGAGCTGGGGGATTTCTCTAGAATAAAAAACTGGATTATCATTTGGATAATTTGAACTGTATAGGGGTTTTGCTATTGTCCCAAAGCCAAGTTTTTTGTTACCTTTATGCAAAATACGGATATAGTTGCCCTCAGGAGATTAATCGATGAATATAAAGGCCCTTGAAGCTGCCGCCACCACCGTGCGTGCTCTTTCCATGGATGCCATAGAAAAAGCCAAATCCGGCCATCCGGGACTTCCCATGGGTGTGGCAGATCTTGGTGTATATCTTTTTGCAGAACAATTGAGACTGAATCCAAAGGCCCCTAAATGGATAAACCGCGACCGCTTTGTGCTCTCGGCAGGTCATGGTTCTATGTTGCTCTATTCTCTTTTACATCTATCGGGCTTTGATATTTCTTTGGAAGATATTAAAAACTTCCGTCAGCTCCATTCAAAAACTCCAGGACATCCAGAATTGGGAGAGGTTCCCGGCGTGGACACAACCACCGGTCCATTGGGTGCCGGTCTCTCCAATGCAGTGGGTATGGCCATGGCCGAAACCATGCTGGCCAGCCGTTTTAACCGTCCAGGTCAAAGTATCATAGATCATTTCACCTATGTGCTTTCCGGCGATGGCTGTATGCAGGAGGGGGTCTCCCAGGAATCCATCTCTCTTGCGGGACACCTAGGTCTGGGTAAACTGATACTCTTTTACGATTCAAATAAAATAACCATTGAGGGCAGCACCGATTTGGCTTTCACCGAAGATGTAATGGTCAAGTTTGCCGCCTGTAACTGGCAGGTTCTGGAAGGCGATGCCTACGATTTGGAAAACCTTGCGTCCTTGATTAAACAAGCCCAGGCTGAAAAAGCCAAGCCAACCCTGATTAAAGTGAATTCCATCATAGGAAAGGGTTCTCCCCATAAACAGGGCACCCATGGTGTTCATGGAGCTCCCTTGGGCGCCGAAGAAATCATCGAAACCAGAAAGGCCCTGGGAATTCCTGTGGACCAGGATTTTTATGTTGCTCCTGAAGCGGCGGACTATTTTAAAAACCGTCAGCAGCAGTGGGCCGCAGAATATGACAAATGGACCGACTCCTTTCAACGCTGGGCCAAGGATCATCCTGAACTGAAAAAGGAACTGGATACTGCGCTGAGTGGAGAATTCGATTTCTCCAAGGTGGATTTCCCCAGCTATGAGCCAGGCCATTCCATGGCTACACGAAGCGCCGGCGGGGCTGCTATCAATGCCTTGGCCAAGGCCTTTCCCCAACTGGTTGGTGGAAGTGCGGATCTGGCTCCCTCCAATAACACCCATATGAAAGATGCCGGAGATTACCAAAAAGATACTCCCCAGGGAAGAAATTTGCATTTTGGTATCCGGGAACACGCCATGGGCGGCATCGTCAATGGCTTGAATATCCACGGAGGGCTAAGAGCCTTCGGAGCGACCTTTCTGGTGTTCTGCGATTATATGCGCCCCGCCCTTAGACTGGCTTCATTGATGAAGGTTCCCAGTATAAATGTCTTTACCCATGATTCTATCTTTGTAGGGGAAGACGGTCCAACCCATCAGCCCATCGAACAGATTGAATCTCTTAGACTCATACCTGGAATGCTTGTCCTACGGCCGGCCGATGCAGAAGAAACCAACCTGGCCTGGCAGATGGCCCTGAGCCATAAAGATCGTCCTTCTTCATTGATGCTTACCCGGCAGAACCTGACTGTCTTTGCCAAGCCCGTCGGTTGGGAAGATAAAATCCTCAAGGGTGCCTATGTGGTGAAGGATTGTGAGGGAACCCCCGACGTGGTTATCGCCGCCACCGGTTCTGAAGTTACCCTGGCCCTGGAAGCTGCAAAATCCTCGGCCAAAAAGGTCCGGGTTGTTTCGGTTATTTCCCGGGAATTGATGATGGAGCAGGGAGAGGCTTTTATTTGGGCACTCTTTCCTGAATCAGCCAAGATCGTAAGTGCCGAGGCTGGTGTTACATCAGGCTGGAGCCAACTCACCGGAAGCAGAGCACAATCCTTGGGTATTAACCGCTTCGGTCTGTCCGGCCCCGGTGCCCAGGTTGCAGAAGCCCTGGGGCTCAGCTCTGAGAATTTAGCCAAGCTGCTATAAGTAGAATTTAGTCAAGCTGCTATAAGTAAAGAATAGGGAATATAGTTGGGGCTGTCGCAGAAAAGTAAACCTTTGCGGTAGCCCTTTTTTCTGGAGGGTATAGCATGGTTTATTCATTTCCCCAGAGAGAAGAAGATATGGCGGCCCCTCTTACTCAATGGCTGGAAGATCAGGGATACCAGGTTAATCACGAAGTGAAACACTGCGATATCACCGCGGTGAAAGACGGTGAACTGACCATTGTAGAACTAAAGCTGCGCTTCGGATTAACCCTGGTCTATCAAGCCCTGGAGCGCAAAGACTTTTGCCCCTCGGTCTACGTGGTGATTCCCCTAAGGGGCAGCAGGTCTGTGCCACCTCAATACCGCCGGATGAAAAAACTGCTGCAGAGCCTGCAGGTTGGGCTGATGGTGATCCGTTATTTGAAAACCAAAACCCGGGTGGAACTTCTGATCCATCCCAGAGACTATGAACAACGTAAACGTCCCAAAGTTCAAGCAGCCCTACTGCGGGAGATTAATAGCCGTTACGGTGAATTTAATGCCGGCGGCCAGAGCAACAAGCTGCCCCGGGTCACCGCCTACCGTCAGGAAGCCCTGCGGATAGCCTGGGAGCTTTCCCAGTCGGGGCCCATGAGTCCTTCTCAACTTAGGAAAAAGGGATGCAGCAGCAAAACTCAAAGTATTCTATCGCAGAATCACTACGGCTGGTTTGACAAGGTGGAACGAGGTGTTTATACACTGCATCAGGCGGGTACTGAGGCTTTAAGAAATCATTCTGATATTGTGGAGACCGTGAAATCCCAGTGGAATTAATTAGTTAAGCACAGCTTGACCAATCCCTCCCAGTCATCTAATCTAAGTCATCGGAATTGTAACCGGTACATAAAGAGTAATCTGTTCAATGGAAGTGAGGTGAAAATCCTCCGCGAGCCCGTCACTGTAATAGGATGAACCAATCCACATGCCACTGAAACTTTTTGTTTTGGGAAGGCGGTTTGGTTCTAAATCCCTAAGCCAGGAAA
>JAQICO010000368.1 GCA_027858495.1 Spirochaetaceae bacterium | reverse complement strand
GATTTTATTTATCCTTGGCAGCAACAAGAAGAGATAATCTCCCAACTCAATGAAAAAATACCGGAATTGGAAATCATCTCTTTAGAGCCCATATCCAAGGACATTCCGGACTTTCAGTTGTACCAGGAAATACGTAATCAGTTTTTTAATTATTTGGAAACTATAAATATTGCAAGAACAGAAGAAGCCTCACAGAGAGCCGGCGAGGAATGGGTTAATAAAGAAAAACTTCAGGTATTAGAAGATTACGGGAAACTTATAACTGAGTATCCTTTATTGCTTGATTTCTTTGCCATAGATCAGGACAACGGTCTGGATAGAAGGACTTCAAGAGATCTGTTGCCCATTAATCAGCAATAGACAACATAAGCAATGCGGAACCTTTTTGAGGAAAAATTTCACCCTGAGAACCGGACATTTCATTACTTAAACTGAACTGTCCCCAATTCATTGAATATTGTTCTAATTCCCATTTTAATCCCTGAGAATTGAAAATGCAGTCCCTTTCAAGGGGAAATAAGGACAGCCTTCGCCCCTTCCATCCCAAGAAGGAAAATTTTCTTTCAACATAAAAAATATCCTCTAAGGCGGTAATCCAGCGTTGGGGATGGAATTTCCGCTGAAATAGAGCAAGCAAAGCCAGGGTATGATCCAAACGTCCCTCTCCTCCCCCAAGAAGTGTTATCGGTAATTTCATAGCTTGAAGCTCCATCAATGCCAGTTCTGTATCGCTGTAATCCTTATCCCTTGGATGAATATCGATTTTAGCCTGAGGATATTGCTTCAAGAGCTTTGGCTCTTTCAATGAATCCATATCCCCGATGATCAATTGAGGGTTCAAAGACCATTTTTTACAATGCTCTAAACCAGAATCCACTGCAACAACATAGGTATTATCTGTAAAAAGATTTTCTATGTATTTCTTCGAAGGAGCATTGCCTCCTGTTACCACCAGAACATGTTCCATGAAATAGTTATATATTTTTTTTAAAAACTACTATAGACCCTTTTTTATATTCCGAACATTGAATTAGCGAATAGGGATGTTCGCCCCATCGATATCAAGGAGGATATTATGATAATTAACCACAACTTAAGCGCGATGTATGCAAACCGACAACTGGGTGTAAACAATCTAAGTACCAACAAAAACATGGAAGCACTTTCTTCGGGAATGCGTATCAACAAAGCTGGCGATGATGCCTCTGGTTTGGCAGTTTCAGAAAAGATGCGGTCTCAAATCCGCGGTCTGAACCAGGCTTCCAGAAATGCACAAGACGGTATTTCCCTTATACAGACCACCGAAGGTTACTTACAGGAAACATCCGATGTGATTCAACGTGTCAGAGAACTGGCTATCCAGTCATCCAACGGGATTTATTCCTCAGAGGACCGAATGCAGATTCAGGTAGAGGTTTCCCAGATGGTGGATGAAATAGATAGAATTGCTTCTCATGCACAGTTTAACGGTATGAATGTTCTAACAGGACGTTTTGCACAATCTGATGGTACCAATAGCGTTACCGGTTCTATGTGGTTGCACATTGGTGCCAACATGGATCAGCGAGAACGTGTTTATATTGGAACCATGACTGCAGGTGCATTAGGTATGAAACAGGTTGGAACCGGAACGATTATGTCCTTGTCTACACCAGAACAATCAAACCGAAACATCGGTATTTTAGATGCGGCTCTTAAGCGTGTAAATAAACAGCGGGCCGACCTTGGTGCATACCAGAACCGTCTGGGTATGGCCATTAAAGGAATTGATACCGCAGCAGAAAACATTCAGGCCTCTGAATCTAGAATCCGTGATGCCGACATGGCTTCCGAATCCGTTGAATTCACCAAAAACCAGATCCTCTCTCAGGCCAGCAACGCCATGCTTGCTCAGGCCAATCAGCAAGGGCAGCAGGTTTTACAGCTTCTACAATAAATTAGTTGATTTAATTGAAGCTTTAAAAAGGGAGTCATTGGGACTCCCTTTTTTATTGACATAAGAAAAAAAACTCCCTATGTTGATTCCATGAATATCCGTTATCCCAAGGAAATACAAAAAATAGCAGAGCTGCTCTATAAGGCCGGCTATGACTCCTATCTAATAGGCGGAGCAGTGAGAGACCAGTTACTTGGGAAACCCGCCAAGGACTTCGATTTAACCACCAATGCTCTTCCACAAGAGGTGATGAAACTTTTCAAACGAGTTATTCCCACAGGACTTAAACATGGAACAGTCACCGTATTAATGGGTGAATTATCCGTAGAGGTGACAACCTACAGGGTGGATGGAAAATATTCCGATGGCCGTCGTCCTGATATGATTCAATTTACCCCATCGATACATGAAGACCTAAAACGCAGAGATTTCACCATAAATTCCATAGGCTATCATATTATCGATGGCAAAATGTTAGACCCAAACGGTGGTTTAGATGATCTAAGCCGAGGAATTATCCGAGCGATAGGTAACCCCATGGAACGTTTTGACGAAGACGGATTACGATCTATTAGAGCATGTCGATTTGCAGCTCAATTGAAATTCACCATAGATGACAATACTCTAGAGGGAATCAAAAACTCACTGAATAGAATCCCAGGACTCTCCAAAGAACGAATTTTTGATGAATTGATTAAAATCTGTAAAACCGAAAAGCCTTCGGTTAGTTTTATTCTTTTTAAAGTAACAGGTATTTTAGAGATTCTTTTACCTGAGTTATTCGCAACACTAGGAATTGAGCAAAAGGGCGTACATAAATATGATGTTTTTTATCATTCCATTTACAGTATGGATGGAATTCCCGCATCGGAAGTAGAAATTAGACTGGCAGCGCTCTTTCATGATCTTGGTAAAACCGTGACGATACAAAGGGATGCAGATGGGCTGATTACCTTTTATAACCATGAAAAAGAGTCGGTTAAGCTTGCCCTAAAAATTATGAAAAACTACCGTTTCCCCAATAGTTATATAAAAAAAATAAGCCACCTTATTGAACAGCATATGTTTCACTATGAAAGCTGTTGGAAAGACAATACCCTCCGAAGATTTATTTTCAGAGTAGGTCTGAAAAATTTAGAGGACCTATTTTTATTACGT
>JAQICO010000012.1 GCA_027858495.1 Spirochaetaceae bacterium | reverse complement strand
TTTTACGCAACGATTTCCAACTGGGACTTTTCAACGGAGACCGAGGGATTATTCTTAAGTTCCGCGGTCAGCCCTTTGGCGTTTTTAAGGAGGCCAAGGGTTATCGAGCCATTCCCCTGAGCTATCTCACCCAGTGGGAATGCTGCTTCGCCCAGACTGTGCACAAGAGCCAGGGGTCGGAATATAAGCGGGTACTTTTTGTACTGCCTCCGGGAGCTCAGAATATGATGTACCGTGAGCTGCTCTACACAGGGGTCACCCGGGCAAGCGATGAATTGAAGATCTATGCCTTTGAAGAAAGCCTGAAAAGTTGCCTCAGCCGTCCGGTGAGGCGGTTTTCGGGATTATCTGAATTCTTCCTAACATCGGATTATTAACAAAATCTACCTTCGTTGTCGGTTTTTCCATTCATCAAAGGCATTCTGCTGATCGCTGCGCCAATTCTGAAAGGCCCTTCTTTCCGCTTCCTGATAGGCTCTGAATTGGGCCATGGTATATTCATAATCAAAATATTGAGTTCTATGGTATTCTCCATCAAATTCCTGCCCGTCCTGCACTGACGTATCATCCTGAGCTGTGGCCATGGCTAAGAGTTCCAGGGCATCGTTGTGCTCTCTAGGGGATATAAAGGCTACCCGTTGAGCATCGGAGGATTGCCCCTCTCCCTGGGGGTTTACACCGCTAATCAGGTAATAACTGCCTGAAACCTCTCCAAAGAGTTGTGTTATTGATTTGTCCACATAGGCGCTGTCTTTACTGGTTCCAAGAAGATTGTATTGCTCTCCCTCTTCGTCCCAACGGTATATTCGATAAATTTCTGCAGTGACAAGATCATCCCAATTTAACAATAGGAATTGACCGTTAAAATAGTTTTCAATATTGGTGGGGATTCCAGGAGCCGAGGCTTCGGCGACGGTCCATCCCTGACCCAGTTCACTGTAGCCACTGACCTGTCCGTTGACAATGGACGCAACTGTATATAGATAGGTCACACCACCTGGAATATCATCGTCGGTGAAGGAGGTCGTTCTAACCCGCTGATGTTCTTCTAGCTGATTACTACTATTGTCAGCTCGATAAATTACATAACCCGTTGCACCATTAACGGCATCCCACTTTAGTGTAATACTGTTGCTTTCTCCCCCCTGGGAACATTCCAGTCCAGTGGGAGGAACCGCCTGCTGTTGAGGGCTGTCTACTATATCGACCATCACTGCACAACCCCAGTTCAAAGCGGTTTTCGCAAAATCGTAATGCATCCACATAAATCCGCCTTCACCCCAGTTTTCTCCCCAGGAATTTACGATTCTAAAGGAGGATTTTGAATCATCGTATCCGACAATACACATTGCATGGCCTGAAATAACAGGTCCTCGAGGATTACGGTAAATACCACCGTGATAATCGTAAAATTCTTGATAGATATCAAAACCTCCGATTATCACATTTCCCTGAGCAAGAATCGTTTTAATTTCGTTTATATCGACTTCCCAATTACCGGTGTTTTGATTATAGCTGCTTAATGAGCGAGCACTTTCCGCTTTATACGGTTCTGCGCTCTGCCGGGCTCTACTGTCTGGCCGGGCATTTAAATCGTAGGGATAGGGAAAGCTGGACCAAGGAGCAACTCCCTGCTCAATCACAAGATTCATATGGTCGATAATTGCCGTTCCCTGGTTTCTTCCATTGGTAATTTGATTGTAGGTATATAGTGGACTGAATTGATGATCCTCGCTTTCGGCCCCCCAGTGTCTTTCCATATTCTCCTGTAGAGACTTTCCATAATAAATGGTCGACCAGGCTGAACAGCTACCGATTTGGCCCTGACTTCTAATGGGGGGCAGCCATTGAGAGAGATCCACCGCCTGAGGCATGGTTTGGTTTTGCCTGCCGTTACCCGGTAAACTGTTCGCTCGGGTTACCAATCCCCTTGGCTGAGCTTGGGCTAAGGATCGCTGCAATTTATCTGGAATTGGTTCTAAGCCGGTGCTGTAATCCTGGGCCCCAAGACCCAGCCCAATCATAAAAATAAGGAAAATTTTATAAACCTTTGACATTGTTATCCCCTTAACGGTTTAATATGGATATACCCATTAATATACCATCAGTTTTATAATAATACATGTTCCCCTCGTCCAGATTTCTGTCGTCGAAGGTTAGATAGGGCAGGCCTATTTCGTATTTATTGTTATTGAAAACCTGGCAGAAAAAATTACCTCCCACCACATTTACCAGTTCTAAAAGACAGTCATCAATGTATTCATGAGTTAGGCTGTCCCAATTGTCCTTTAGAATGTTCTCAACAATGTTACGTTTCCCCTCAAGGCTGATAAAAAAGCTTAAGCTAATTTCTTTAGGACTATAGCTGTCTATAAGAAATACATTGGTATAGGGGATTTTATTGGTTCCCTTTATTTTTGCGGGTTCAACTTTTAATCCTGCCATGTCTCTGAGCGTTCTCTGCAGTGCATATAAAAGATATGAATCATGGCTCATATATCTCTCCCAAAAGTTTTCCAAGTTCATCCTCCGAGAGAGGCTTTTGCAGTAGATATATTCCAGTCTCTTTTAGAATATCCTTATCGACGCCTTCCTTACCCAGGCTAGTCAGTATGATAATTGGTGTCTCTTTATTTTGTGGAAAAAGCCTTGCCTTACGTATGAATGTGTTTCCGTCCATTTTGGGCATCAACAAATCGGTGATTATGAGATCAAAAAATTCTCTTTTAATAATATCAACGGCTGCTAGACCGTTTTCAGCTTCAATAAATAATGACCGGTCTAAACCTTGGTCCATTAGACTTTGTATGATCATCATCCGGGCGGTTCTGGAATCATCCACAATCAATATTTTTTTTAATTTCATATATGCTCCTGCATTCAGGTACCTATCATTGTTTTTAAGCTATCGGAGTGCTGGATTCAAATATTTTTTCATATTTCTGTCTATTTAGGGCTTGGAAAAGCCGGAGCTTAACGGAATAATAGTTTTATACTATAAAAAAGAGGTTGTTATTATGTCTGTATGCCCCTGCGGGAGTGAAAAGGAATATCAAAGCTGTTGTGCCATATATATTGAGAAGGGGATTAAAGCCCCCACAGCCGAAGCACTGATGAGAGCTAGGTATTCCGCCTATAGCCTGGGTAAGGTGGATTTTATTATGGAAAGCCATATTCCTTCGGATAGAGAAAACCTATCTAAGGAGGATATTGAAAGCTGGTCAAAGGAATCTCAATGGATGGGCTTGGAAATTCTATCCACATCAAAGGGTAAGGAAAAAGATTCAAAGGGTACCGTGGAGTTTAAAGCCAATTACATGCAGGATCGAGCAAGATATACCCACCATGAATTGGCCCTCTTTGAAAAAGAAGGGGATAGCTGGTATTTCGTGGATGGTCAGATACAAAATAAACCTCTAGTAAGAGAAACGGCCAAGGTGGGAAGAAATGATCCCTGTCCCTGCGGCAGCGGTAAGAAATATAAAAAATGCTGCGGTTGACCTTCGGAAACCCTAACCAAACAGGTAATTTGCAATAATTCCCCGTGTAAAATCCAAAACCAATAACCCCGAAACCTCGCGCAAGCGCTGTTGAGCGGGTTGTTTAATTTTTTATTTTACACGGACTTTTTTGAGTTTGGTTTGATTGGGTTTCACTTCGGTAGGAGGGTGGGGATATTCTCCGTAATACGAATTAAAGTTTCATCAAATATTTAATTTAAAAAAAAGTAATAAAACAACCATAAATTGTAAGAAAGTGATCAATCTTTAAAAAAGAAGGACAAAAAAAGTTACGCTTTTAAGTGATTTTCTTTTAGGAATTACAGAAAATACCCATAGTTAAGCGTTGAAACAAACTTATGTACCCGACAATTTAATTGTTTGCAACCCGGGTAAATAGCAATGTATACGTATACATCTGCTTTAAATGTTTCTACTGTAAATAATTACATATGGATATCCGAAAAACAAAAGCTTGACAATATGGAAAAACGGGTTGAAACTATATTAGAGGCCAATGTATACGTATACATTTTGGCACAACCCGGGGTTCCAAAGGGAAACCAGATATTTTAAAGTGGTATATAACAGCTGATATTCCCCTTTAATAGTAAT
>JAQICO010000144.1 GCA_027858495.1 Spirochaetaceae bacterium | reverse complement strand
AAAATATTCTGCTCTCATAATATCATCAAAACCAGATACCGCAATTTGATCAGGTACCTGGAATCCACGCTTTTTTAATTCATTGATTAAAGCTATGGCCATATCATCATTGGCACAGACTATAGCATCCATTGAAACTTTTCGAATATCTAAAAATTCTTTTACAGCATCCCTTGCACAAGCAGGTGTAAAATTTCCTTGGTAATATAAATCGGCATCAAAGGAAATATTATTTTCGTTCAAAGCTTCTTTATATCCATTAAATCTAAATAAAGCATCATCATTAGTTTCAGGACCACCTAAATAGGCAATTATTGTATAATTATGGTCCGTAATAAAATGGCCTACAATATTTTTGATTCCCTGGTAATTATCAATTTCTATACAATAGGTATTGTCCATTGGTACAGATAAGCTAACAATGGGAATATCGTTAAACTGGTTCAAAAATATTTTAAGCCTATCTTTGATTTTATGTATTCCAAAGGATCCTGTAGAAACCATAAGACCATGGATTTTTTTGGTATTAATTAATGAATATACAGAATTATATTCTTTATCATGGGTATCTGGACAATCCAGAGAATGGCCAGGATAAATGAGAAGGTCACAATTCAACTTCTCACAAGCCATTACTGCACCATTTAAAAGATGATTATAGTAATAACCGCTTACATTAAGATCAACAATTATAAAGCCCAAGGTTAATATTTTTTGACATTTTTATCCTTTTTTAAAACTATCTGAAATTAAGTTTATTAAGAACCAAGACTAAATCAAATTATTTTTTTAATAAACCTCTACATAGAAAGTATAATAAAAAATGGCGAAGTTATAATTGCTCTTTGAAGGATTAAAGTGGACAGGCGATATACCGAGAGATTAACCATGGGCTGTATTATTCCCCTGGTGCAGATTAAAGTGCTACAGCAGCCGTTCTTCGGTCTGCCGATTTCCCCCATCAAAATCGCTATTCCATGGTAGAATCCATCTATGAAAACACGCTGTCCCTGGAGTGGGGAAGATCCCCAGTATAAGGGATATCACGACAAAGAGTGGGGAGTCCCCCTCTACGATGATAAAAAACTCTTTGAAATGCTGATTCTGGAAGGCGCCCAGGCCGGTCTCAGCTGGATCACCATTCTGAAGCGCCGGGAGGGATACAGACAGGCCTATGAGGATTTCCATCCTGAAAAAATGGCCGCCTGGTCCGATGAAAAGCTGGAAGAACTGATGTTGGATAGCCGGATTATCCGCAACAAACTTTAGGTAAAGGCGGCTCGGCAGAATGCCTTGGCCTACCTTGCCTTGGTGAAAGAGCTGGGATCCTTCACCAATTTTCTATGGTCCTTTGTTGACAGAAAACCCATAAAGAAATCATTGGCATGGTAGGTCCCCTTGGGATCTATCATTATAATATAGCCTCCAAATGGTTAGAATGCATATCGTCTGTCCATTAATAATGCAATAGATAAAGGACAGTCATAATCACAGTATAAGCAATCAGAATATAAAACCATTTACCGATGAATTTCGGAGTCTTAATCGAGGCCAGATTGAATACCAGCAAAACCATCAATAGAGCATAGAGTATTACTGAAAAAACTCTATGGTTGAAATAGCCTTCAAAGAGAAAGAAAAAAGCCAATATTATAACATTGTTATCCAGAGCTAAACCCTTATAGGTTTTTCCATCAACCATGCCGAAGACATTGAAGTAACTAAGTCTTATGACACTAGCGGCAAGAATGAGAAAAGCACCGGGAAGAAACCATGGATTAAAACTTCCGTAACTTAAAAGAAAGACCGCCGGGAAAACACCAAAACTTACAATATCAATGAGGGAATCCAGCTGCGGTCCGAAGGCTCTTTGAGAGTCTGTCCGCCCCTTCATTTTTCTGGCGATGATTCCATCTGCCCAGTCAAATAAAACAGCCCAGAGTATTCCTATCATTGCATATGAAAAATCACCTAGTATGGAAAAATATATTCCGAGCAGGGCACTGAGTAATCCTGCCAGAGAACATATGTTGGGAAGATCTTTTACAAAAGAAATCATGCAAGGTTCTTGTTTTTTCATTATTTCCGGTCCTCTCCATTTATAGCCAGAACGTCAATTAGCGCTTCAATAAGCTTATTGTTTTCTACTTCTGTACGGCTGGCAATTCGAAGATAACGATCAGCATCGGGTTGGCTTTTCCCTACACAATCTTTTACAAGCATATTATGCTTAATGAACAGATCCTTGGCAATCTGGGGGCCACTTTTTACATGGTCGGGCAAGCGGCAGAAAATATAATTTGCGTCGGGTTTATATACAATCATCCCTTTAATGGAAGTCATTTTGTGATACATCTTGTCTCTATCTGAACATACTTTATTACAACTGGCAAGAAATTCATCTTTATAATCAGGTAACATCCGCAGAAACTCTTCGGCAAATCCATTTATATTCCAGATATGAACACCGCTTCTGACAGCTTCTGCAAATTCGTTGTTCGCCGTAAGCATGTACCCGATTCTCAATCCGCATATTCCATAGGCTTTACTCATACTTTTGAAAATTGCCATATTCGGGAATTTTGCAATTTCCCTTTCCAGGCTGATCTGCTCAGGATCCTCTGAAAAATCAAGAAATGATTCATCGACAATTAGCATACAGTTATTTGTAAGCAGCCTGTTGGATAACCTTACAATATCAGCTTTAGGAATTAACATAGATGTGGGATTATTAGGAGTAACAACAACAGCTACATCGGCGTTAATTCTAATCGCTTCATCGGCAAATTTATCAATATCCAGTTGAAAAGATGGAAACTCCAGAGGGAATTCTATAACCTGACCTAATGGTGCGGCGTTGGCGTATTCATTGAAAGAAGGAACTGGAATAATTAATTTCCCGGAAACATGTCCGGACACTATTTTAATTAATTCTGCGGCTCCATTCCCCACAACTATTCTCTGGGCCGGTTGATCTATAATCTTTCCAATAAGTTGTGCAAGAACGCTTTGTGCTACCGGATAATTGAGGACAAGATCATGAATCTGATCTTTAAATTTCGTAAAAACTTCTTCCGGGGGAAAATAAAGATTATAAAGATAAGCATGATCAATAAAATTATGCCTGTAATATCCTCCGTGTTGTGAGGAAATGAAATCGTATTTTTCTTCCTGTGTATTATAATCATTTAAAGACATTTAAAACTCCCGCTTGTTTCCGGGGACTAACTACAGAATGGATAATTTGTTTATAAAAAGCATTTGGCTTAATTTGTATAGCTGTTTTTGCCGCTATATTGGATGGGGCAGGAAATATCTTTTCTGCCATTGCAAGATCCTCTAAAGTATCAATTTCATACCATGGTTTGCTATCAAAAGAAACAGATTTTAAAGCTAGGTTATCATCTGAAATCAGATCTGCAAAAACTGTTTCATAATATGTATTTACATTTCCTGCAGAAATCTGAATATCCAGACCTTTAATAATTTTTCTCCACGAATCAACTGAGAAACTGTAAATATTCACAGTTTTATGCTTAATCTCATCTGAAGGTTCCATCTCATCAGTCAGGAATTCATGAACCATATCCGACTGATTAATTGTAACACATGTACCATTCATCCAAGGCTGCATTTCAGCCAGTGCAATCCTATCGGGATAAACCATCTCATCGAGAAGAGAATCATCAAAAACCAGATCGCTCTCCAGAAGGAGAAAAGGTTCATTGATCACTTCTCTGGCCATCCAGAGAGAATAGATGTTATTGGTCGTTTTGTATAAGGGACTGAAAATATATTCTATTTTTAATTCACCTATCTGATCTCCCAGATAATCCCTGATACATTGTTCAAGGTGTCCCGTAACTATAACAAGTCTTTTCATTCCCTGTCGATTCAGATTTGAAATCATTCGGCCAAGTATAGTTTTTCCATTTACGCTGGTCAGGCATTTAGGTTCATTCTTGGTTAATGGATACAGACGACTGCCTGTTCCTGCGGCGAGCAGTAATGCTGTGGTTACCGGCTCAATATTTTCGTTTCTTTTATTCAAAATATTATCCTTTATAAAAATTAATTGGCTGCTTAATCGATTAACAAGAAAAGTATGATTATAGGCTGCTGAAATTTGTTCCATAGAACTCATTCATTGATTGTAGATTTAGAAAAGGATTAATAAAGCGGACAGACAAAACCCCTCAGATTCATCAATTACACAAACCAATAACGATGACACATTAAAGGACGATAAGATGTATATGCAAAGAAAAATTTGAATACTCTGGAGAAACCAGGGAAACTGAATCAAACAACATTGAGCTTTTTCATAGGAAATAATGAATACAACTAATAGTTGATTAATTGAATAGCAATAGATTTTCTATGAAGGGAAGCTATGAACAGGATTTCTAAGACAATCGGTATTCCTATTTATAATCAAGAACTAATTTTCTTGTTATTTCAGAGCACTCTATTCTGATATAAGTAATAGAATTATACTTATTTGTATCACCGCCCAACGATTATATCAGACGATAATAGATTTCGTCCACTTATAGGCATGAGTGCGTAAGATAGTTAATTATAGCTTAATTAAAAATTACTGTCTACCTGAGGAATAGGCATCCATAGGTGAAATCATACTACAAATTGAGTACGAGAGGATTCTCTCCAGTTTCAAAATCCCCGCAGTATCCTGAAATCACCTCACTCTTCGGTTCTGTGGACTGGGCGTAAAGCATCTCCTATATTCCTTCCGCCTCTGAAAAGGGCTGTCATCTGGAGTGAGATTCTGTCGAAGCCTGTGAGGTTAAGGGATTATGAATAGAGCCAGTCTTTAGACCATACTTCCCGATAATCCTCTATGCTAACACCGATGCGTTGGTAAAACTCCTGGTCCAAACCTAGCTTTACCCTGGTCGCACCAAGTTATATTAATCATTTGCCTATCAGATACTCCGGTGTTTGTATTCCTACCTTACTCAAATACCTTTCAACGAACAGAGTGGAATCGATCTTGCGGTTTATGGCGTTTCTCCAGGAATCGGAGTTATGGTGGTTACCTCTTTGGAAGAGAGAATTTTTTGTTTTAGGGGGGATGTTGTCTTTTGTTTCAGGATTTCTTTATTGAGGATGTATTGAGGAATAGGGTCTAGGTTGAAATTGTTTAGAATATTTCTGTTATTATTGATATTCATTTTTATCTTTTCCTAATAAATCCAATCGGCATAAGCCTTATCCCAAACCTGTATAGCCACAGATAAAAGATGAGAATTTGAAATCCCAATAAATTCCAGACTTCTATAAAAGCAGGCTGTACCATATCCAAACAAAATAAAAAAGAACTATTAGATTACATTTAAGTATTATATAATCTTACGAAAGAATGCAATAATTCTTGCAACTTTTATGATGCAGATTCCCGGAGGTTACTGTTCTTCTCAGTTCAGTCATTTTCACTATTATCTTTTAAGGAGTAGACATTAGGCTATGAAAACGGAAAAAAATGAACCAATTGCAATAATAGGTATCGGTTGCCGATTACCCGGAGATTCAGATTCACCTTCGGAATTTTGGGATATGCTTATGAATAAAACAGATGCCATCTGTGATATTCCAGCTGACCGATGGGATTCCGCTGCACTATATAATCCGGACTGGAAGAAAAAGGGTAAAATTTCGGCCCATCAGGGCGGCTTTATCAAGAATATTGATATGTTTGATGCCGGCTTTTTCGGAATTCCTCCTGTAGAAGCATTAAGAATGGACCCGCAGCAGAGGATGCTTCTTGAGGGCACCTACATGGCCATGGAAGACGCCGGCATAAAGGTTGAAGACCTTGATGGTACAAGGACCGGGGTTTTTATTGGTCTTTCCGCCCACGATTATGGAGACCTTCAGCAGGCCTACTCCGAAAGGGTCAACCTGGGCGCTCAATCCATGCAGGGCGGTGCCTCCAGTATTGCATCAAACAGAATTTCCTATGTCTTCAATTTTAAAGGACCAAGTTTTACCGTAGATACAGCCTGCTCCTCCTCTCTGGTGGCCCTCCATCTGGCCTGCCGAAGCATAAGATCCGAAGAATCTCATGTCGCCTTTGTGGGCGGGGTCAATGCGATACTGAAACCCGAACCGGAAATGGCCTTCAGCAAAGGGGGATTCTTGTCGCCGGACTGCAGATGTAAGGCCTTTGACGCCAGTGCCAATGGATATATTAGAAGTGAAGGAATGGGTATGGTTATGCTCAAACCTCTGTCCAAGGCATTGGAAGACGGAGATCCAATATATACCACCATTATCGGTTCCGCTTTAAATGAAGATGGTCGAACACCCGGTCTGGCCATGCCCGATTATGATGCCCAGGTGGCGGTCTTGACCGATGCTTATAAGGATGCGGGAATTGATCCTGCCATGGTGGATTATGTGGAAGCCCATGGTACGGGAACATCAGCCGGTGACCCCATTGAACTTCGCTCCATCGGTACTGTTATCGGTAAAAAGAAAGACAGCAAGGTCACCGTCGGCTCGGTTAAATCCAATATAGGACATCTGGAACCGGCATCGGGGATTGCCGGTCTTATAAAATTGACTCTTTCTATGAAGAACAGACAGGTCCCGCCCAATATACATTTCCACAACCCCAATCCTAAAATAGACTTTGAAAAACTTCAGATAAAAATCCCCACAGAGCCCACGGAAATCGGAACAAAGGGGCAACCGGTATATGCGGGGATCAACTCATTCGGATTCGGTGGAGACAATGCTCATGTGGTATTGAAAACAGCTCCCGAAACCCAAAAGAAATCAGAGAAAAAGGAAAAGAAAAACTACGAACTATTTACACTGTCTGCCAGAAGCACAGACGCCTTAAAGGCTTTGGCTGAAGAGTACATGGATTATATTCAAAGGGTAGACAGCTCACTGGCAGATATCTGTTATAAAGCGGCCAAAGGACGATCGGCCCATGACATGAGAGTCAGCATTGCCTGTGAAACAAAGGAAGATCTTATAGACAGCCTGAAGGTTTATCTAAATGAAGAGGAAAAACCGGAAATTGCAATTGGCAGAAGGGGAAGCAAAGGGAAAGACAAAATTGCTTTCGTTTTCTCGGGCCAGGGACCTCAATGGTATGCCATGGGCCGCGAACTGCTGCAGACCAACCGCATTTTCAAGGAAACTGTAGAAAAAGTCAATTCTATCCTCTCATCCCTGGGCTGGCTTGCCAAGGATAAGAGCACGTTGATGGAAGAATTATCAAAGAGTGAAGAGAATTCCAGAATCAATGAAACAGAAATCGCTCAGCCTGCAATCTTTGCCATACAGGCCGCTCTGGCAGATGTCTGGAAGGAATCGGGCATCACTCCCCAGGCAATTGTGGGCCACAGCATAGGTGAAGTAGCCGCATCCTATGCCTCGGGCGCTCTGAGTCTAGAAGAAGCCACAAAAATAGTATTTTGCAGAAGCCATAGCCAGGCGGCAGCCGCAGGACTTGGTAAAATGTGTGCCATCGGGGTTTCTCAGAAAGAGGCTGAAAAACTTATCCGCAGCCGGAAGGACAAAATTAACATAGCAGCGGTAAACGGACCCAATATGGTTACGGTTTCCGGTGACACAGAAGCCATCAATACTCTGGGAGAAGAACTTGAGCTGGCGGGAACATTCTACAGACATCTGATAGTGGATGTTCCTTTTCACAGTTACCTGCTGGATTCCATAGAAGATGACTTTATGAAGTCGGTTGGTACCATTAAAACCAATCCAGAAACAACACCCCTTTATTCAACGGTAACCGGAGGGAAACTGGACGGTAAGGAAATGGATGGGAAGTACTGGTTTCAAAATATCAGGCAGCCCGTACTCTTCTATCCGGCTATTAGAGAGATGCTGAAAGAGGGAATCAATGTATTTATTGAAATTGCCCCTCATCCTATTCTGTCCAGAAGTATCGCCGATGCCATGGAAGAATCGAAGATAAAGGGGATTTCTGTAGCCTCGTTAAGAAGAAATGAAAAAGAAGAAATGAGAATGACCATCTCCAGGGGAGAACTCTTTAACTGGGGAATTCCCCTGGACTGGAATAAAATCTCATCGGGCTCTCTTAGGGGTGAAAAATTACCCAATTACCCCTGGCAGAAGGAACGCTTCTGGCTTGAAACTGAGGAGGGGCAGAAAATTAGAACCGGTGTAATGGTTCACCCCCATCTTAAAAGTGTAAATATCGGATCGGTTAATCCTGATACCCAATCCTGGGAAATCTATCTGGAAAAACGAAGGGATACCTATATAGAGGATCATCGAGTGCAGGGTCCCCTGGTTTATCCCGGTGCTGGTCATGTGGAACTGGGCATATCCGCCGGTCTGAATTCCTTTGGTGATAATTTTGCCTTCCTGGAGGACATCAATTTTATGTCCGCTCTATTCCTGCCAGACCAGGGAGAGCCGCCTCATATTCAGCTGGAAATCAGAGGAGATGAAGGCTGCTATACCATCGCGACAAAACAGCGCTTTGAAGGCGCCGGATGGAATGTTCATTCCAATGGAAAAATCAATCATACCGGTGATACCTTTCAATCTGAAACCATTGACCTGGATGCCGTAAGAAAAAGAACCACCGAGCCGGTTAATCTGGAACCGCTGTTCGATGAACTGCTTACAGGAGGGCTCCAACTCGGGTCGACATTTAAGGGGATGAAGGACCTTAAAAGGAATGACAATGAATCCCTAGGCGAAATACTGGTTCATGATGACCTGAAAGCCGGATTTGAATATTTCAACATTCATCCTGCCATGCTGGATGCCTGTTTCCAGACAGCCTTCGGTATCCATAAACATAAAGCAGACGAACTGATGGGTGTGTTTATTCCCATACATATTGACCGAGTAAAGTTCTTCGGGAAACCCCAGACTCATAAACTGATCAGTTACGCCAGAAAGAGACGATTCGAGGACAAACTGATTGTCGCCGATATCTGGGTATTTGATTCCAACAATAACCAGGTTCTGGAAATCCAGGGTTTCACCGCTCAGTATCTGAAGGGCTCCAAGGGTGAAGTGGTCGGGGAAATGGACAACTGGTTCTATGCCTATCAATGGCAGAGACATCAGAGGCGGGAAGAAGAACTGATAAGAACTCCCGGGGAGCATATTGCCTCTCCGGTTTCAGCAAAAAAATATATGGAAGACTTTGTGACAGACATCGTCAAACGCCCTATAAACAAAAGATTCCTGGAAGTCTTTGAACCCGAGCTGGATCACCTTACCTGGACTTATATAATTGAGTCTCTCAAAGAGCTGGAATTCGATTTCACACAAGGCGCCCAATTCTATCCTGAAAAGCTGAGCGCCCAATATGCTGTAATGGAGAGACATCACAGGCTCTTTATGCATATGTTTAAAATCCTGAAGTCCGCCGGTTTCTTCAAGGGTGACGGTGAAATCTGGACTGTGATAAAAACTCCCCATGAGAAATCGGCGTCAGACATCCTCAGTGAAATGATGGATACATATCCGGAGTTCCATTACGAACTGGCATTACTGGGACGATGCGGTCCCTATATCAGGGAAGTGGTTCAGGGCACCGTTGATCCCATTGGGCTGATCTTCCCCGAAAATGACTGGGAATCGGTAATTGATTATTACACAGAGGGTCATTCATTTAAAAAATACAATGAAATGGTTCAGTACGGGGTGAAGGAACTTATAAAGGGATACCCGGAAAACAAGGTCCTCAAGGTTCTTGAAGTCGGTGCGGGTACCGGGGGTATGTCCCAGGCTGTGCTGCCCATCCTCCCTGAAGACAGAACAGAATACAGCTATACCGATGTCTCTCTGATGTTCTCCGTTAAAGCCAGAGAGAGATTTGCCAAATATCCTTTTATTCAGTACAACATTCTGGATATAGAAAAAGATCCCTTAGCCCAGGGTTATGACCTCCATTCATTTGATATCATCGTTGCCTCCGATGTTCTTCATGCCACCAAGGACATCAAAGCTACCATGGGCAATGTGAAAAAGCTTCTGGCTCCCAACGGACTGGTGGTTATTCTGGAAGTTACAAAGACCCCCATCTACCTGGATCTTATCTTCGGTATGACAGAGGGTTGGTGGATGTATCAGGACCTTGATATCCGTAAAGACCACTGTACCATGCCCTTGAAAAGCTGGATGCCTGTTCTGGAGGATCTTCAATTTCATGACATTCTTCCTATTTCCGATGTGATGAAGGGAGACCGCTCTTCCCAGACGGTATTCCTTATGAGATCTCCTGCTGAAGTGCCGGAAGAGGAAAAGGTTGATCCTGCACAGTTTGCTGCAGAAAAGGGCAACTGGCTGGTTCTGGCCGATCAGGGCGGAGTCGCAGAAAAGATGGCTTCCCGTCTTCAGAAAGAGGGTCATAACTGCTGGATGGTCAGTCATGGCTCAGGATACAGTGAAGAGGGAGACAAACTCTTTACCGCCGATCCCGAATGCAGGGATGATTTTAACAAGATTATCACTCAGATCAGTCAAGCCGAGGGAGACTTTAACGGGATTCTTCATGGCTGGGCGCTGGATTCAACAGAAACCGATTCCATGACGGCAAGTCAGCTTGAAGAAGACCAAAACCTCAGCTGCCTGTCCACCCTGAACATAGTGAAGGAATTGGTTGCCCTTAATCCGGAGAATCAGCCGATTTTCTGGTTTGTAACCGCCGGCGCTGAGAATGTTATGGACGATGCGGAAAAACTGTCTCTCTCCCAGTCTCCCCTCTGGGGACTTGTCCGAGTAATTATTAACGAGCATCCCTCCATCCCTGCCAAAGTAGTAGATATCAGTTCCGAGAGAAAAGAAGAAGAACTGGAACTGCTCTATAAAGAAATTACCTCCCTGCAGCCCCAAGACAGAAAAGAGGAAGAACTGGCCCTTCGGGGTAACAGGAGGTTCAGCCATAAATTTGCCAGAATCAATGCAGATAGGGCTGCGAAGGCTGCTCTTAAAGAGGTTCCGGCCTCTGGAACTCCCTACAAACTTGAAACCACGGAACCGGGAAATCCGGATAACCTCATTCTCCGCGGGATGACTAAAGCCGAGCTGCACAGCACAGAGGTTCGTATCGATGTCAGAGCCTCTGCTCTGAACTTCCGCGATGTTATGATGGCCATGGGAATGCTTTCCAATGAAGCAATAGAAGGCGGACTCTTCGGAAAAAACTTTGGCCTTGAGTTTGCCGGTGTCGTTTCGGAAATAGGTTCTGAGGTAACAGGCTTTAAAAAGGGAGATGCCGTACTGGGCTTTACAGAGTCCTCCATCGGCGGACAAGTGGTAGCGGAAGAAGAAAATATTGTTCCTTCGCCCGAAGGAATGAGTTTTGCCGATGCCGCAACCATCCCCATGGTCTACCTTACCGCCTGGTATTCTCTGCATCACCAATGCCGAATGGAAAAGGGCGAAAAAGTTCTAATACATGCCGCGGCCGGCGGTGTGGGTATTGCCGCCATTAAGCTGGCACAGCTGGCAGGTGCAGAGGTCTATGCAACCTGCAGTGAAGGCAAGATGGATTTTGTACGATCTCTGGGCGTTAAAAATATCTATAATTCAAGATCCCTCAGTTTCCATGATGAGATTATGAAAGATACTGACGGCCAAGGTGTGGATATTGTATTGAACTCCATTGCCGGTATGGCCATAACTCAGAGCATAAAAACACTGGCAGCCTACGGACGCTTTGTGGAAATCGGTAAAGTGGATATCTACAACAACAGACTGGTGGGCTTAAAACCCTTTGGGAATAATCTGGCATATTTTGCAGTGGATATCGACAGGCTGCTTAAACAGAAACCAGCCCTGGCCAACAGATTATTCAAAGAGATGATGCAATGCTTCTACAATGGTTCCATTACGGCTCATCCTCATACAGATTTTCCGGCATCCGATGCCATCGGAGCTTTCAAGTTCCTGGCCAGATCAAAACAGATCGGTAAAGTGGTCATCACCATGGATGAAGAGACCCTTAAAATTGCTCCGCCTGCAGAAATCCAATTCCGCCGCGATGCCAGCTACCTGGTGGTGGGCGGATGCGGTGGATACGGACTTGCCGTTGCAAAATGGATGTCCGAGAAAGGTGCCGGAAACCTGGCGCTCATGTCCAGAAGTGGTGTAAAAACTCCTGAAGACCAGGCGGTGGTTGATCAGATGATTGCAGCAGGAACCAATGTTAAGATACTGAAAGGTGACGCAACATCGGAAGCCCATGTAAAAAGAATCCTTTCTGAGATTAAATCAACAATGCCGGAACTGAGAGGAATCATCCAATCCGCCATGGTTCTGGACGACACCATGCTGATAACCATGGATAAAGAAAAATTTATGAAAGTCCTGCGGCCTAAAGTTACGGCAACCTGGATTCTCCACCAGCAGACCATGGATATGAATCTGGATTATTTTGTAGCATTCTCCTCCATTGCGGCGCTCTACGGTACACCGGGACAGTCTAACTATGCGGCGGCCAATGTTTTCCTCGATAAATTCTCTCATTACAGAAGAGCTAAAGCCATGAAGGGAAATACGGTTAACTGGGGAGTTCTCGGAGAAGTGGGATTTGTTGCAAGAACGGAAAAAGTTGACAGTATACTGGCCAGCCAGGGATGGTTGAAATTCAACCTGAGAGAGTCCACCGACTGTCTGGAAAGAGTGATGCTGCAGAATCCTGTTCAGGCAGGGGCCATAGCAGCGGAATGGGACAAGGTTAAGGAGACCTTCCCCCACAACGATTCCTCTCTTCGGTTTACCCATCTTTTCCATGAAAATGATATGGGATCCATCTCCGGCGGTAATGAAAAGACTGCTGTAAGAGAAGCTCTACATGAATGCCCCGACCATGAGAAACATCCCTTACTCCAGGGCCATCTCCAGGAATCGGTTGCTAAAATTCTAGGAACATCAAGAGATAAACTGGATACAGAAACCTCCGTCACCAAAATGGGACTGGATTCTCTAATGGCCAACCAGTTGAGAACCTGGATCCATAACAATACCGGAGTGGATTATTCCTTGATGAGAATTATGCAGGGGCCGGGAATTTCGGAACTGACGACACAGGTACTGGAAATGATGAACGCCAGTCCGGCTGCCGGACAGTCAGAGGAAGAAAAAGCGGAAATAGATAAATGGATTCTCCGTCCGGAGATTAAGGAATATGCAAAAAAACGTCTGTTCTGCTTCTCCTATCTGGGAGGAGGAGCTTCGCTTTTCAACAGTTGGTCCGATTCTCTGGAAGACGTGGAAATCTGCATGGTTCAGCTGCCGGGACGGGAAGAAAGAATTGATGAAACGCCCATCCATGATAATGATGAACTGGCTAAAATCCTAAGTGAATTTGTCATTGAATTGAACGATAAGCCCTTTGCATTCTTCGGACACAGCTTCGGAGGCGGTTTGGCCTTTGCCCTGGCCAACCACCTTAAAGAGTATCATGATGTGGTACCTGAAAAACTCTTTATCGGAGCGGCTCCCGCACCGGATGTGGAAAATCCTCTATCCGATCTTTTCAACAATGTTGATGGTGATCATATGGAAGCCATTCCAGAAGAAAGCGTTTACAAACTGTTGGATGCTCTGGAAATAGAAGAGTCCTTCATTGAGGATAAAGACCTGATGGACAAAATGATGCCTGCCATGAAAGCGGATATTATTCTTATGATAAACAGAAACCATTCGCTACAGAATAAGCTAAGCTGTCCGGTGGTTGTAGTAGCAGGAGAAGATGATGAGATCTATCCTATTGACCGCTGTTTGCAGCCCTGGGATAAATACACCGACAAATTCACCATGAATGTCGTGCCTGGCGGTCATTTCTTTCTAAAAGAAGAAACCGGGCGGGAGAAACTCCTTGCCATCATTGATTCAGCCATGACAGATAAGTAGTGAAATTAAATAATACCGAAGGTGCTCCCCTTAAAGGGGCACCTTCTTTATTTAAAAAGGAGATTCATCTCTATCTTATCAATATGAATTGCTCCTATGGGGATATTATTGGTCATAGGGCAGATATCACTTCAGCAGAAAGAGAATATGCAGAAAGTTTCAAATTCGAAAAGAGCCAAAATAATTTTGTAATTGCCCGATCGGCTCTTCGGAATATACTGTCAGGATACGCAGAACGGCCTCCATGTGAAATCAGTTTTGAATACGGTCGCATGGGCAAACCCTATCTTCAACAAACCGAAAACAAAAAAAATATTCAATTCAATTCCACAGGCTCTGGGGATATGACGGTTATCGGGATAAGCCTGGAAGATGAAATCGGTGTAGATGTTGAAAAAATCCGCTTACTTCCCAATATACCCGGACTAATTGAAACAACCTTTACCCCACTGGAGCAGCAGGAGTTCAGAAGATACTCCACTGTGGTGAACCAGGCAGAACTCTATATGCGCTACTGGACCCATAAAGAAGCCTTTTTAAAGGCCACCGGAGAAGGTCTCTCTCATCCGCTGCAGGGAATTGAATTTCAATATGAGAGAGAGGGTTTGTCCCTATTCAGTGTGGATAACGATAAATCAATCCGCGGTAAATGGGAAATGTATTATACAAGGATAGAGGGCTATAGCCTCTGTGTCGCCGCTCCTCGGGAAAACAAAAATTTTTCATTATATAGATGGAATTATTAACCCAGAGCCCAGGGGGCACAAATAGGAAGCACCCCGGTCTAGTTCATCCTGATAGATGATATCACCTTCTCGGAGTAAGGGATACCTAAAATATTGAGGGGTTGTCTACTAGGTAGATAGCCCCTTTTTTTCAAATTACAAAATCATCTATTTTTACTTCAATATATTTTTATGATAGAAGTAAGTCCCTTGGACACCACCAGGGTTATCATTAGGGCAAAGGTGATATCTCCAAGGATGATGATAATATTCATCTTTTCCCGGGGGAATTCCATGGCAGCCAGAAATAGTAGCAGAATATCGTTGGGCAGGGGCGCAAAACCCATATAAAGATAGGCAATAAAAGGAATAAGTTGTTTTAATCTCTCACGTTTCACAAGGATCTTTGCTAATTTATCTATCCTCTCTTCCCATTTCCCGCCAATTAGTTCCCGCCCTTTGGATCCTGTGAAAAAGAGTATCATATCCCCCAATGCCAGGCTTATACCCGATAGAGTACCAAGGATAAGGGGATTCAATCCACCGGCCGTCAGAGTAATTAACAGACTGATAAAGCTTATGGAACCACCCGAGGAAAAGCCACCGAAAAAGGAAACAAGAAAGGCCAGAAGATAGCCCCTGTGAATTCCGATGATATCCACCAATTCTTCGGGGCTGATAAAAAGCATAAGAATGATTAAGGAAAGTATGAACAGTACTAATAGAATAAATAGAATTACTTTTACCTTTGTATTTTTGATCATTTCCCTAGGCCTGTTTTGTTGGGGGCTTCCCTCCAAAGAATTAGCCCTGAATCTTTGCCAGCGCCTCTTCCAGAGACATTCCCGAAAATTCTGGAGCGCCAAATAGTCGGCCGCTTTTTTTATCATCCAGGAAAGCACCCAAAGCAACCCCGGGAATACTGTCTTTAACATCGTTGGGAGCGCTTGGACCGCCTAAATCAGTTCGGCACCAACCGGGGTCGGTCAGACTGATAATCACATTGCTGCCCTCAACTTTGGTTCCCAAATCCTTGGTAACCTTATCAAGAGCGGCTTTGCTAGCGGAATATGGCCCTTGTTCAGGTTGATCCGTTATACCGCTGGTGGTGTTGATAATACGGCCGAAATCCCTTTTCACCATTTTGGGAAGAAAATGATAGCATATTATCATAGGGGCTACGGTATTCACTCGAAAACTAAGATCATAATCCTCCACGGGGGTTTCATAATAATCGTTACGATAGGTCACCTGTAATCCGGCATTGTTGAAAACAAAATCCACATCCATCCCCAAGGCATCCACCCTTTGGAGCATGGCCTTAACCTGTTTCTCATCGGATAATTCGGCCTGAACCGTCACAGCCTCTACATTCAGAGCTTTTACTTTCTTCAGTATTTTCTCTGCATGGGCCTCACTACGGCTATGAAGAATAAGGTTACATCCCCTACCTGCCATAAACAAAGCCAGCTCATATCCCACACCTCTGCTAGCACCGGTAATCAGTGCCCATTTTCCTTTTACATCAACCATTGTATAACTCCTCCATATAATTTTATTCATCTTGTTTTATATAAATTATGCTGTTATCATTGGCCTGTCAATCTGAATATTTTATTGGATATAAATATATTAAGATAAAAGGACCAATAGAAATGTCTATTACGGTGCATCCGATTTTTACAGAAGAAATAAAACTCCCCTTTGTGGTATACGGAATCGGTACTCAAGAGGAACAATGTTCCATCCACAGACCCAAGGGATTTCCCATGGACCAACTGATTTTTTCAAAAAAGGGTTCTGGAATATTACAGAACATCCACGGAACCTATGAGATCAACCAGGGGGAATATGCCTATCTAAAACCCCATGAGCCCCATAGCTACCGCAGTATGGGAGCCCCTTGGTCCACCGACTGGCTATTGTTTAAAGGAAACAATTCCACCCCGGCTTTGGAATCCTTGAATTTCAATAAAAGCAAAATTGATTCCTATGTAGAGGACCCTAAAATAACCAGCCTGTTCTATGATATTATTTCCACCCTACAGGGCAGTGATCCCCTTGGAAATTATTCAGCCTCAAGTCTTCTTTATCAACTATTGGTCTTACTCTATCAGAATTTCCAGTCCAACCATGGAAAAGAGGCCTCCTTGGACAGGCAGATCATGGAACCGGTGATGGAATATATAAAAAGGAATTTCATTAGAACAATAACCCTGAATGATCTTGCTCAAATCGCCAAGGTCACCCCCCAGCATCTATGCACTGTCTTCAAAGGATCTATGAAGATGCGCCCCATGGAATACATCACAAGGAAGCGGCTTCAGGAATCAAAGAGGATGCTCTTGGAGACCGATCTTCCGGTAAAAGAGATTGCAGAATCCGTGGGCTATATTGACAACAATTATTTCGGTGTGCTGTTTAAGAAACAGGAAGGAATTACCCCCGGGCAGTACCGGGGCAATAATCCCTCTCAAGACTCATTATCAACGTATTAAATAATCAAGAACATAGTCGGCTACTTTAACAACAGCCCACCAAAGACATCGGCGTTGATATATCCCTCATCGTTGTCGACACCATGGGTGGACTTAGAACCGATAAAGGCATCTCGCGAATAATTATTCACATCGTTATCACAATAGGCCAGGGTGAATCCAAGAGACTTATCCGCTGTTAATACAACGGGGGTATTATCTCCATCATCGGTATAACTGTCGTCATAGATCTCAATGGCCATCTCCCAAAGGTAGGTATTATCCTGTTGGGAAATTTCGACTTTCACATGGTCGTATATTTGGGCGGTTCCTCGGGGTGAATAATCGTAGGCATTTCCAGTCTCATAGGACACATGATAGGCAAAGGCATTATAGCTATATTGATGGTTTCCACCGGATTGATCTTCGTCGATAAACACTTCTACACAATCGCCCATCCAATAGTTAGTCATTTCATTACTGCTGTTGAAAATGACGTCATCGGTGACTTCCACCAGCAGATAAATCTTGTTTTCATCCCAAGTTATTTTATAGCGTCCCGAAAAATCCGCCGAGGAGGATACCAGCCCCTTCCATAGATAATTCATTTCCGCCCAGGTAGCATTCTGCCAGCAGACTTCATCGGCCGCTCCGTCGATGACCGGTGCGGTTTCACTATAAAGGGCCTCATAATAACCGTCTGAGCTATTCTCATCTATGGGCGAATTCTCAGGGGTATTTTCACAGCCCCAAATAAATAACAACAGAGATAAAAGCAATAGCAATTTAACTTTCATATTTTTTGAACTCCTAGCTTTCGCCATTTTACCATGGCAATTGGTTTAAGACTATTCCTCTCAATCTGGGCTCTTTAAATTAACAATCCTTTAGAACGTCCAACACATACTCTATTAACTGGGGTTCTATGTTAGAAGACCGTTCTTCAAATTCCTTGCGTATCTGCTGAGGCAAAAAAATGCCTTTTCCATTGAGAATAGGAGAATGACTCACCATTCTATCATCAGATTCAATTGCATGGATTTTGAGTTTCTTTCCGGTTTCGAAGGTCAACGCCATTTTTGCGTCATTTACAGAGTAGATCATTTGGAATCCGGTTATGACAGATTTATCTTGGGTATACCAATAATAG
>JAQICO010000190.1 GCA_027858495.1 Spirochaetaceae bacterium | reverse complement strand
GGATATGAAGTTACCGTACTGGATAATCTGGAGCGGGGTTTCCGGGATGCATTAGATGACAGAGCGGAGTTAATCCAGGGAGATCTGAGAAACCGACAGAAAATTCGGGACATAATGCAGCGGGTTAAACCCCATGGGGTAATCCATTTCGCCGCCTACATAGAAGTGGGCGAATCCATGTTGACACCCCTGCCCTTTTTTGAAAACAACGTCAGCGGTTCCCTGAATCTACTGGATGCCATGGTGAAGGCGGGATGTAAAAAACTTATATTCTCCTCCACCTGCGCCACCTATGGAACTCCGGAAAGGGTACCCATGGACGAAGGTCTGCCTCAAAACCCGGAAAGTGTATACGGAGAATCCAAACTGCTCTGTGAAAAAATGTTCTCCTGGGCGCAAAAGATTCACGGTGTGGAATCGGTATTTCTTAGATATTTCAATGCCTCGGGAGCTACGGAAAAGAAAGGGGAATCCCACCGGCCCGAAACCCATCTGATACCACTGGTTTTGCAGGTGGCCCAGGGAAAGCGTGAGAAGATTTTTATCTTCGGTGACGACTACCCCACACCTGACGGAACCTGTGTGCGGGACTATATTCATGTGAAGGATCTGGCACAAGCCCATATCCTGGCATTGAAAGATGGAATCAGCGGAGCTTTTAATCTTGGAAACGGCAAGGGGTTTTCGGTTCAGGAGGTTATAGAAACCGTCCGTGAAGTAACAGGCCATGCTATTCCCGCGGAAAAAAAGGACCGCAGACCGGGGGATGCTGCCCAGCTGATTTCCGATTCCACCAAAGCGCGTGAAGTGCTGGGCTGGGATCCGCAGATCCCCGATTTGAAGGGTATTGTACAGAGTGCCTGGGACTGGCATCAGAAATATCCGGAAGGGTATAAAGAATAAAAAGGCAGCCTGGGGCCTCTAATCTAAAATATTTTCCAAGCGGTAATAGGCCAGGGCCTGTTGAAGCCTGGCCCCCATCTGTTCCAGCCCATGGCCCAGTTCAAGCAATTGTGAAAGGGATCGGTTTATATCCTCCACCCCGGAGGATATCTCTCCTAGCCCCGATGTCACATCTCCTGAAAAGCCCTTGATTTGGTTCATTCCTCGGGAAAGGGTTACCGATTCATTACGGACACCTCTGGAACTGAGTGTTACACTTTGGGCGGATTCCTGAAGACCTGTTATGGAGGTCAGAATGTTTCCGCCTACCTGCTGAAGCTCTTTCATGCTGCTCTGATTTGACCTGTAAATTTCCGACACCTCTTCCACTGAGCGGATCAGTTCCTGGAAGGAACTGTGGGTATCCTTTCCAGCTTCATCGGCGGAATGGATATGCCCCACCATCTCCTTGAGAGTTTCATTGATGCGCTTGGAATTCTCTCCGGAAGCCTCTGCCAATTTCCTGATCTCATCGGCCACCACTGAAAATCCCCGTCCTGAATCTCCCGCATGGGCTGCTTCGATAGCTGCATTCATGGCCAGTAAATTGGTTTGGGAGGAAATGGTCTGGATCAGCTTGGAGGTGTCCATGATGCCCTGAATACCCCTGGTCAAAGCGTCCAGTCTGTCAAGAGTAAGTTTTAAGGCCCTTCCGCCTGACTGGGCAATAGATCGCAGTTCCTCGGTGGTTCGGCTGTTCTTTGCGGTAACCTTTGCCAGGGATTCCACCGAAGCGATCATCTCCGTGACGGCAGCGGTGGATTCCTGGACCAGCAGATTAGCCTCTTCCATGCTGTTATCGGTCTCGTTTATGCTGAATCCGATAGAGGATACAGCCTCGTAGGAATGGCCGATCGCCCTGTCCATATCCTCCATTTTTTTGTTTATAGAACGGGCGTTCCCCAGGATTTGTTCCACCGCGGTAGATGTATCCTGGCTGCTTTGTGTCAAGCGTTGCTGTGTTGAGAGATTTTCTGAAGTTATCTGTTTAATCAATGTCATGGATTGATTCAGTTCCTGCCGGAAGGTTTCCAGGGTCCCGGCGAGACGGGATAATTCATTATCCCCCGGGGCCTGTATCTCATTAAATAGATTCCCCTGACTGAGATCTATCAGGGAATGGCCTATTTTTTGGATGGAGCTGTTAATATTTTTCGATAGCCTGCCAGCTATCAGTAGAAAAATTCCCAGAATTCCCAAAGTGAACAGAGCGGCCATGGTCAAGCTGCGTTTGATAATCTTAGAGGCCACAACTGAAATAATTTCTCTTTGGTCGTCCAGAGTTTGGATTGAACTATCCAGAATAAACAAAAGAGTTTTACACTGTTCATCGTATTGATTGGTCAATTCAATGGCATTCCCCAGTTGATCCCTCCGCATCAGAAAGTCGTTGAACAGGAGATTTCTCAAGGTGAATGCCCTTTGAAATCCAAAAAGACTCTCAACCTCCCGGGGCAGCTCTCCTGTGAAATCCAAATAATCCTTTATTCGGCCCTGAAGGAGCCTGTGGAGCGTTGCAATGATATCCAGGGATTCCACCACTTTGTCGCTGTGTTTCGGCAGTGTCGAAATACCACTCATTCCTTCAAAACTGTTCTCCAGGAGATTCACCGCTTGATCCACCGAGTCTTTTCCCGACTCAAAGTTGCTGAATGGCAGAGAGAGTATGCTGATCTCCATTTTTTTAAGACTCTGTTCCACTTGAGCCAGCAGAGCCTGCTCCCTTTTGATTTGCAGCAGGGGAAAGGCAAAGAGAGCGAAAACCGCCAATATCATCAGAAAGGCTAGCAGGCTCATCATAATCATACCGATCAATTTCGTGGATATCTTCATTTTCTCCCCTTTTAAAACAAGCCTCCAGTTCTACCAGAGGCTTGTTTTACAATTAAAGACTTATCAGGATTTTTTTAAGTATTTCTGATTATCCAGAGCAACCGCAGCCACAATGATAATGCCTTTGAAAATGTATTGAATGTACTGATCCATTCCAACGAAGGTCATTCCGTAACTGATGATGGTAAACATCAAAACCCCTGCGATGGCACCTGAAACCTTGCCGATTCCCCCGCTGAAAGAAATACCTCCAACAACACAGGCGGCGATTGCGTCAAGTTCGTAACCGAAACCGGTTCCGTTATTGGCGCTTCCGATTCTGGCTGCTTCCAGAAAGCCCCCCAGTCCGTAGAGCATACCGGCAAAAACATAAACCATAATGGTGGTACGCATCACGTTAACACCGGAGACCTTGGCTGCCTCGGGATTTCCTCCCACGGCGTACATATTTTTTCCAAAGGTGGTTTTATTCCAGAGAATCCAGACCAGCACGCTTACCCCCGATGCAAAAATAATCAGGTTGGGGATACCCAGGGTGGAACCGATTACCAGCTGGGTATAGCGTAAATCAAATCCCCCGATGGGCTGAGGTCCCGGAGCGCCGGAGGCAAAGTAGATGGATAAAATTCCATAGAGGGTGATCATCATTCCCAGGGTTGCCAGGAAGGGGTGAATTTTAAACTTGGCGACCACCCATCCGTTGATGCCGCTAAAAAAGGCCATCACGGCCATGGCGATAAGCAAAGGAACGAATACCGGCAGCTGGCCCAGTTCGGGGTAAAATCTGGATGCATAGGTGGGGCTTTGAAGCAGTGATCCGGAAATTACAGCTGCAAATCCCACCGCACGTCCCAGGGAAAGGTCGGTACCCTGCAGGACAATAATACCCGCGACGCCGAAGGCCAATATTAGACGCACCGAAGACTGTGTCAAAATATTCTTGAATACCGCAAAGGATACAAATGCCGGTTCTTTGATTACGATTCCCAGGATCATACAAAAAATGACGATATAAATCGCATTATTGATTAATAAATCCTTCCAGTCCTGGCGGTTCATGGAAGAAACCTTAGCCTTTATTTTTACTATCATACTTCAGCCTCTCTGTTGTCATTTAAAAATTTAGCAGCCATATTAAAAATTTCCGTCTGGGTCGTTGTATCTGTATCCACTATTCCGGATACCCTTCCGTTGCTCATCACCATGATTCGGTTGGTGATACCAATCAGTTCAGGCATTTCCGAAGAAACAACGATGACCGACTTGCCGCTTGCAGCCAGATTGATAATCAACTGGTAAATATCGTACTTGGCGCCCACGTCAATACCGCGGGTCGGTTCGTCCAAAAGCAGCACATCGGGATTGGTCAGCAACCAGCGCCCGATAATCACCTTCTGCTGATTTCCACCGCTGAGAGACCGGATTTTCTCCCGGCGGCTGGGTGTCTTGATCCTCATAGATTTGATCTGCGCATCGGTATCGCTGAACATTTTTTTATTTCCCAGAAATCCCAGCTTGTTTTTATAGGCCTTTATGTTGGATATACAGGAGTTAAAAGTTATGTCAGCCACAGGATATATTCCAGTCTCACGACGCTCTTCTGTCAGCAAGGCAAAGCGGTTAATTATGGCTTTATGGGGGGTGGAATTATCTATTTTCTGCCCCTCCATCAAAAGTTCGCCCGAAGTAATAGCCCGCGCGCCGAACATGGCTTCGATCAGCTCTGTCCGTCCTGCACCGACCAGACCGGCCACGCCCAGTATTTCGCCTTTTTTCAGGACGAAACTAACGCCCTTAATATAGGGCTTGTAGCGGGTGGTGAAATTCTTCACTTCCAGGTGCACTCCACCGGGTTGGTTGGTTTTGGGGGGAAAACGGTTTTCCAGGTCCCGTCCGACCATCATGTTTACAATCCTATCCATATCGATGGCAGAAACGTCTTCGGTTCCAACATAGTTCCCATCCCGTAAAATGGTAACCTCATCGCAGATCTCAAAAATCTCTTCCATTTTATGGGAGATATAAACCACTCCCACTCCACGGCCTTTCAACACTTCAATGATGTCGAAGAGCATTTTTACTTCGTGATCGGTCAGCGAGGAGGTGGGTTCATCGAGAACGATAACTCTTACATCGTAGGAAACAGCCTTGGCGATTTCTACCATCTGCCGCTGAGAGACCGAAAGCTTATCCAATACAGTGCGGGGATCCAGATGGATATTCAATTTTTCAAACAACTCTACCGTATCGGTATACATTTTTGATTCATCGACAAATATCCCCTTTCTGGGATAACGGCCCAGCCATATATTATCGATGATGGAACGCTTGGTTACCTGGTTCAATTCCTGATGAACCATGGAAACTCCATTCTCCAGTGCGTGTTTGGGATCCCGAAAATTAAATTCTTTCCCCCGCAGAAAAAAGCTGCCGGAATCTTCTCTGTAAATGCCGAAAAGGCATTTCATCAAGGTGGATTTACCGGCGCCGTTTTCTCCCATCAGGGCGTGAACCGATCCTGCACTTACGTTCAGGCTTACATTTTTCAATACCTGCACGCCGGAAAAAGATTTATTAACGTCTTTAATGGAAAGTAAATATTCTGTACTCAAGGAAGCACCTCTTCTTTGGAACTTTTTAAATCGGCTGAAGGGAAAAGGAACAACTGCTTGCAGCCTGGTTCCGAAAATCAGGAGCTGCCGTAAAAAATCACCTAGTCTCAGAACTAAATCATGACCCTTACAA
>JAQICO010000413.1 GCA_027858495.1 Spirochaetaceae bacterium | reverse complement strand
CTGTAATATATTTTCTCCCCTTTCTTCATGTTCTCCATTTCCGAGCTTTCGGTGCTTTCAGCTGTTTTTTCTCTTCTCTCCCTCGCTTCTTATCCGTTAGATCCGGGTGATCTGTTGTTATCTCTCTTTTTAAACAACAGATCACACAGATGGGAGTGAAAAGAGAGGGATAATACAATCCCTTACCTTCCCTTTAATCTGTTAGATCCGGGTGATCTGTTGTTATCTCTTTTTTAAACAACAGATCACAGGTGGGAGGGGAGAGAGTGGTAAAAATAAAGGGGGCTTCCCCATGGAAGCCCCCCGCCTGTATCAGAGCCTAAGAATCAGCCCTGCCACTTCTTCAGGAATTCACCCTTGATGTTGTAAAAGGCATCCCAGCCCGCGTAGGTGGAACGTCCAGCCAGGTCGTCTTCGATGCGCATCAGCTGATTGTACTTGGCCACCCGGTCGGATCGGCTCATGGAACCGGTTTTAATCTGTCCAGTTTCCAGGGCCACCACCAGGTCGGCAATAAAGGTATCCGAGGTTTCACCGGAGCGGTGAGAGATGATGGAGGTATAGGAGGCCCGCTTGGCCATTTCCACGGCTTCGTAGGTTTCGGTGAGGGTTCCGATCTGGTTAACCTTAATCAGAATGGAATTGGCCACACCCTTCTCAATGCCGTCTTTTAAACGTTTGGTGTTGGTTACAAAGAGATCATCACCCACCAATTGAATCCGCTCACCCACTTTATCGGTGAGGGTTTTCCAGCCGTCCCAGTCGTCTTCATTCATTCCGTCTTCGATGCTGATAATGGGATAACGGTCACACCAGTCTTCCCAGAAGGAAGCCATTTGTTCAGAACTGAGTTTTTCTCCGGTGGACCATTTAAGTTCGTAGATATAACTACCGTCGCTCTGCTTTTCCGAAAATTCAGAAGAAGCAGGGTCCAGGGCGATCATCACATCGTTACCCGGTTTCAGACCGGCCTTTTCTATGGCTTCCATGATGAATTTAAGAGCCTCTTCGTTGGACTTGAAGTTGGGCGCAAAGCCCCCCTCGTCGCCTACTGCGGTGGAAAGCCCGGCGGCCTTTAATAGAGCCTTTAAGTTGTGGAAGATTTCTGCCACCCATTGAACGGCCTGGCGGATGGAACCGGCGCCCACGGGCATTACCATAAATTCCTGAAAGTCCACCGAATTATCGGCATGGCTTCCGCCGTTGATAATATTGGCCATGGGTACGGGCAATACGTTGGAATGGTAGGTTCCCAGATATTTGAATAGGTCCAGTTCAAGATGCTGGGCGGCGGCCCGGGCCACGGCCAGCGAGACCCCAAGAATGGCATTGGCCCCTAAGCGGCCTTTATTTTCCTTACCGTCCAGCTCAATCATTGTACGGTCTATATCCACCTGGTCCAGGGCGCTCATTCCGATAATTTCATCGGCTATTTCATTGTTTACATTTTCTACGGCCTTTAACACGCCCTTTCCCAGGTAGCGGTCCTTATCGCCGTCTCTCAATTCAACGGCTTCGTGTACTCCGGTGGATGCACCGGAGGGAACCGCTGCTCGTCCAAAGGATCCATCGGCCAACTGTATATCCACCTCCACAGTGGGATTCCCTCGGGAATCTAAAATCTCCCTTGCCTCTATAAATTCAATTGTGTCCACAATTTCCTCCTATTTTTTGTTGTTAGTATTGAAAATATAATCAACGGTTCTAGTAAATACAAATTTTATCCAAACCTTATGAAATGTCCCCAAGGTTATAGACAAAAACCACCGGGCATTAAATCCCGGTGGTACTTTTTTAAATTGTGGTGTATGTGTTTATGTTATTGCTGAGTAATGGTTATATCATCAAGCTGTACATTACTGCTGTTTGTACCGAGATTGAATTCCAACCTTGCATTGGAATCTAACGGTCCTTCCATTACAAAACTGAAAGTATAACTGGTCCATGAACTGGTGATGTCAAAGGATCTGGCTCCTGAATAACTACCCCAGGGTGAAACGGCTTGGCCAACATTCATTTCAATGGATCTTGCAGAACTTGCTTTGGCTAGAAAAGTTACATCGTAGGTGACACCTTCCTGTAACGTTATAGCGTCCTGGCTATATTGTACAGAGTAATTTAGAGATCCTCCTCTGAGATAAGTTATTGAGGCATAGCCACTGGCAATAGAAACGCTGGCGTTTTCCTTCTTCTGATTGGGTAGAAATTGCTGTATGATTTCCTTGGGGGGCATTTCCGTTTTTTTAAGGTAAGATTCATCTCAAAGACAATGGAAAGATTTTGAAGCTCTTCAGCTTGAGCACCCAATGGCTCAGCCAAAAAAATATCACATTTATATACCCCGATAAGATGAAGTTAATTGATCAGAATTTTCTTCAATTAATTAATAT
>JAQICO010000434.1 GCA_027858495.1 Spirochaetaceae bacterium | reverse complement strand
ACTCCAGTGGATCTATTGAACTTATACTTTGTTATTTATGTAATATCACCATGGAAGAATGGCAAATGCTCTATAATCAAGGGTATGAAAATGATAATATAATTGGCAAGAATGGTATTGAAAAAGTATATGATTCATTGTTGAAGGGTACCAACGGTTTTTACTTAAATACTGTTGATGTAAAAGGTCGGAATGTTTCTGATACACAAATAATACCCCCGGAAAACGGTTACAATTTAGTTTTAACGGTTGATAAGGATATACAACTTTTGGCCGAAAAAGCTCTAGGGCCTAGAATGGGTTCTGTGATCGTTCTCAAACCCTATACTGGTGAAATACTTGCTATGGTTTCCTATCCCTCTTATAATCCTGATCTTTTTTATGAAGAAGGTCCACAAAGTTTTAAATCATTAAGTTTGAATAGAGATTTTCCTTTTTTAAATAGAGCAATTCAATCTTCCTATGCTCCTGCTTCTTCCTTTAAAATATTGATGACCTTTGCTTTATTAGCGGAAGGTTGGGACCCAAACAGGGAGATCCTTTGTCAAGGATCAATGACCTTGGGAGACCGCGATTTCAGTTGTTGGAAAAAAACTGGCCATGGATCTTTAAATCTCCAAGAAGCCCTGGCGCAATCATGTAATATTTACTTTGGAACTGCAGGTGTTGAAAGCTTGGGAATTGAGGGTATAAAAAAATATTCAGATATGTTTGGTTTAGATCAGCTAAGTGGAATAGATATTCCCGGTGAAACTTCTGGGAATATCCCTGACCCTCAATGGAAGGAAGACATTTATCATACACCTTGGACTGGGGGAGATACACTTAATGCATCAATAGGCCAAGGTTTTGTTTCAGTTACACCCCTTGAAATGGCAAACTTGGTTGCAATGATTGTTAATGGTGGAGTTCTTTATAAACCCTATTTTTTAGATAAAGTAATTAACCCTGCCACCGGTGAGGTGGTGATGCAGCAGGAAAAAGAAATCATTAGAGATATTCGTGGAATGGTTGATCCAGAGATATTTACTCAGATACAAGAAGACATGAGGGGAGTTATCACTACGGGTACTGCTAGAGTTGCAATTCTGAATAATGTCGTTGACATAGCTGGAAAAACAGGTACTGGAGAAGTTGGTCTTGATGATAATTTCCACGCTTGGTTTGTTTCTTATGGTCCCTACGAAACAGAAAACCCTGAGGACAGGGTGGTGGTGGTAACCCAAGTTGAAGCTTATAATGATAATTGGGATTGGTGGGCTATAAAAGCCGCTGATATGATTTATCAAGGTATCTTTGCGGATCAAACTTATGAAGAAGTAGTAACCTCCATGAAAAAACGATGGGTTTGGTACGTTAGGGACATCGAATTAGAGGAAGAATCCCCGTGATAAAAAAAAGACGAGAAATTTCCTTTCAGAATTATGATTTAATATTACTCCTTTCTGTTATCATTTTAAGTGTAATAGGGATCTTTTTTATCTATTCCAGCGGTGTTAGTTCACAGGGTGTATCATTATCTAGAGAATATATCAAACAAATCGTTTGGGTTGTTACGGGAATCATCCTGATGATACTTTTTTCAATAATTGATTATCGACGTCTTAAATTACTGGCATTGTTGGTTTTTGCAGGAGCTGTGGGTCTTCTTTTTCTCACTTTATTATGGGGCTCTGTGATAAATGGAGCTAAATCTTGGCTTGGAATTGGTACATTGGGAATACAGCCTTCGGAATTTTCAAAGATTGCTGTAATATTGTTTCTTGCATCTTTTCTTGAAGATAATCATAAAGAGATGAAATCTGTAAAAACAATCATGTTAGCCTTTCTGATTGTTGGGATCCCCTCTAGTTTGATTATTCTACAACCGGATCTTGGTACAGCCATGGTGATGGGGCCAATATTCTTTGCAATGATATTCATTGGTGGATGTGATATAAAGCATTTAGCCTTTTTATTATTAACTCTGTTTCTCGTCATCTTTTTTACATTATTCCATGCTTGGAATATATACATAAATCCTAACAGTATGGATATTTCCCGATTATTTGTAGAACCCAAATTGATAATTTCAATAATTGTAATCTTTGCTTTATTATCTATTTTATCATTGATAGGATATGCTT
>JAQICO010000149.1 GCA_027858495.1 Spirochaetaceae bacterium | reverse complement strand
GATATATATGGGCAGATGCTCAAGGTGCTGATGAAGGGCAGGAGTAAATCACGGGCCTGTTTAACGGTTAGTTGCAAGTTGAAGCGGAAACATAGACGGCAGCGTTGCTGCCCCTCCGGTTGATCTTCCGTCCCTGAAATTTTCTTTAACCAGCTTTGATGAATCCATGGGTCGGCCATAAAGGGAACAGAAAAATGATGGGCCACCTTTTCCAGCTCAAATAATCGTTTATCGAATTCTTCTGAGCTGTTAATATTAGAATTGCTATAATAGAGCATGGGATTACGGCCCTGGGATAAAAGGCGTTCCACCGAGGCAGAGGCACAGGGACCGCAGCAACTGTGAAGCAATATATCTTCCTTCATAATGCCTTTATAATGGAAAGTTCCATAAAAAAATAGGTTTTTTATGGATAGAACGGTAATTTTTTATTTAAGGGCAATTCTTTTCTTGATATATTTTACATACTGATTCAAAATGGTAGTAGGAGCAAATAAAATATATAGGTACATATTGGTTTGTTTTATCAAAGTAAAGGCTTGGCCCCATGGAATGTGAAAGTTGAAGGAAAGCATAATGGAAAAAAAAACCATATTAGTTGCGGAAGACGAAAGAATTATTAGAAACCTCACCGATGTAACCTTAAAAAAGGCAGGATACAATGTTCTTTTAGCCGAAGATGGACTTCAAGCCATTGAGATCTTTAAGGATAACCAAGAAAATATTGACCTGTTGATGCTGGATGTTATGATGCCCAATTTAAACGGGTGGGAAGCCTATCAGACTATCAACCGTATCAATCCCGATGTGCCGGTAATTTTCTGCAGCGGTTACAGTGACGATATATTGAAGGAAGAATACCTTCACGAAGTACCAGCGGAGATTGTTCAAAAACCCTATCGCCTTAATGTTCTATTGGAACGTATTGCCCAAGTCATTAAAAAAGACTCTGAGATTTAAGCCTTTCTTCCAGCATATTCTTTAATATTGCCATGTCTCTATTTAGGGGATTATGTATGTAGATTTTTGTGATTTCCTCCAGGGCCCATCCGGTGAATTCCCTCTGCCATTTTTCCAGATTCGGGTTTTCCAATAGGGGCTCGAGATAGTTTAACCAAAGTTCTTTTTCTATATTCTGATTCCAGACAAAGCCCTTAGTCCCCTGATCATATTTGTAACAAAGCTCTGATGTTTTAATACTATAGAGATAGACTCCCCGTTCTGCAGACCGGGCCAACAGGGGATAATCCACCGGAAGAATAGTTCTTTCCATGAGATTCCCCTGGATATCATAGAGCCATAGCTCTTCATTGTTCCAAAGATAATAACCCGTCTTGCAATGTAGTCCCTGAAGGATGAGTTTCCCTGGAGCAGGGGAGAGGCTCTGTACCGGTTGGTTTTGAAAGATCAATTGATTGGTCAGGGGATCATAAAATCCCGGGAGGAGCTGGCCCGGTAAAAATATCCCAAGAGGAGAAATTCCCTGAAGTTCCTGAGTCTGCCATGTCTCATGGTAGGAGTTCAGAGACCAGATGTTATTATTATCAAGAGTCAAAACCTGGTTAACATCCAGGGGAATGATTCTTCCAAAATCCTGTCCGGGAGAATCTAGGGGAACCCAGCTCTTATCATGAATACTGCGTTGATAAAAATCTCCCTGGTTAGTGATCCAAAGAAGCTGATCTTCCTGTAAGCAGCCCTGTTGAGCCGCCGGCCAGGTTTCGGCCGAAGATAAAAAGAGACTCCAAAGGGTCTGTTCATTTACTTCCAGTTCCGGGGATAACATCAAAATCCCCTGGGGATAAATAAGGGTGATTCCATTTGTGTCCGCCCATAGATTGCTGGGCGGATGGGTTAAATAGGGGTACCCAGGTATCAGCGGCTCAATACCGCCGGGGCTGTGGGCTGATAGATTAAAGTTTAGTAATAGACCCAGCAGAACAAGCCGGAGCTGCATTAAAAGCCCCTTTTTCTAAGCAGCTCGCTCATTATCTCTACCTCATTCCAATCCTTTGGACCATCTGAATAGATGATGGAGCCTTCGTGCCCCTTTCCCAGGGAGATGACCAGATCATCCTTTTGAGCTAGTTCCAGAGCCTTCTGCAGAGCTTCTTTCCTTGGGGGGATCTTAAAGAGATTTTCTCCCTCCTTTCGATTTTTTATGCCTTTGGCGATATCTTCAATTATTTTCATGGAATCTTCCAGCCGGGGATCTTCATCGGTCAGGATGATTATATCACTCCATTGATCGGCGATGGCTCCTTGCATGGGACGCTTTTCCACATCCCTTTCTCCTGCTGAACCAAAAACACAAATTAAACGGCCTAGGCAGTTTTTTTTCAGGGAAGGCAGCAGCTTTTCGAAGGAGCCCGGCGTATGGGCGTAGTCCACCATTACCTGAAAATCCTGGCTGCCGGTTATGGGTTCCATCCGCCCTTCCACGCCCTTTAACAGGGGAATATCCTTCTGGAAATCCTCGGGCTCTAATCCCTCTAATTCCATAACTACCAGCAGGGCCGCCATCAGATTTTCCAGATTTACCTCACCGGGAATATTTAAGTCTATGTCCATGGAATCACCGGGGAAACATAGTGTTGCTTCACATCCCAGGGAATGAACTTCAATATTTGATAGGTGCATATCAGCATCCTCGGAATTACGGCTGAAGCAGAAATAGGGTTTTTCTCCCAGGGCGTCCATGAATAATTCCACGTTTTCATCGTCCATATTCACCACGCCAAAGGCCATTTCATCGTCGTTATCGGCGACTCTGCGGAAGAGGTTGGCCTTATCTTCCCGGTAATGTTCTATGGTTCCGTGGAATTCCAGATGTTCCCTGGTAACATTGGTCATTACTGCAGCTTGGAAATCCACATCTCCCAGGCGATTATTCATTTTAGACAGACCGTGGCTGGTGGCTTCAATGACACCGTAGTCCAAACCTTTATCTACCATCTCCCTCAAAAGGCGCTGAATTTCAGGGGCCTCGGGGGTGGATTGGCGGAAATGATTTTTTTGCAGATCATCGCCCATTTTAAAATTCACCGTGGATAGGAAGCCTATCATATTACCCTTTAATTCCAGAAGCTGAGCGATCAGCGATACCGTGGTGCTTTTTCCGTCGGTTCCGGTTACTCCGATCAGGTCAATTTCTCTGGAGGGATGCTCGTAAAAAGCCGCCGAGAAGGGGCTCATGGCAAAGCGGGTATCTTCTACCATCACATAGGCCACTTCATCGGAGTAATCCTTGAGACTTTCCGAATGTATAATCACCGAGGCACCAAGCTTAATTGCCTGATTTATATATTCATGTCCATCGGTATGAAGTCCCTTCAATGCAAAAAAGGCAAAATCCCTTTGTACATCCCTGGAATCGTAGGCAATGCCCTTTACCTGGGCGCCCTGGGAATCCTGATAGAATTTATGGGGCAGCTCTTTTAACAGTTCGCTTAATTTCTTTACTCTCATAAAGGCATCTTAACAGATGGAGCGGGGATTCTCAAGAAGATGTTTTAATGAATTGAAAATTGGTAATGATTGAGTAACCTTTTCATTGATATTTTCCCTTGAATCTATCTTTTCAAAGAGATATGAAACATGATAGATTTGTACCTCAGTTAAGGGGAGGCTACCAGTGTATTCACTACGTGTGGAAGGGGATTTTGCCGCAGCTCACTTTTTGGAGAACTATCACGGTAAATGTGAAAATCTACATGGGCACAATTATAAAGTTTTTTTACATCTTCAAGGGCAGGAACTGGATGCCGGCGGAATGCTCTGCGACTTTGGGGTGCTGAAGAGCGCCCTGAAGAAAGTCATCGATAAACTGGACCACACTCATCTTAATGAATTGCGGGCCTTTAACGACGGTCGTCCAAGCGCAGAACGTATCGCCCGGTACATCTTTGAAGAGGTGCAGAATATCATCCATCCACTGGTCCCCAGCCGGGTTGATGTATTTGAAACCGAAAGAAATCGCGCCAGTTATTCCCTCTCTTAGCCCATTTCCCGGGGATAAATCCCTCTTAAAGGCCTGAAAATATACCTCTGCCCCTTGACACCATCCCCCCGGCCCATAGAATATGTTTGAAAAAAACCAACAATCCCTTTATATTATCTAAAATAATGGAGAACCCCGGGAGGCCGATGTGGC
>JAQICO010000252.1 GCA_027858495.1 Spirochaetaceae bacterium | reverse complement strand
CCTGGGTATAAACATCACGACAGGAGACCATGGATCCCGTGGCAGATTGCCCCTCAGTGATAAAAATAGTGGTGGTCTCTCCCTTTTCGCCATCCTGTCGATGGTATTTACAATCTTTGAGTTTGGGTATATTCAGACTAATTTTATTTGCGGCAGCCTTGGCTTCCTTCTTAACGGCATTTAGTTCTTTCCGTAATCTTTCATTGTTGATTATTTTATTTTCCAGGGATTTTGCCGATGTTTCATTTTTATGAAGAAAATCACTTACCGCGGCCTTAACTTCGTTGACCAGCCAGCCTCTGATTTCAGTATTTCCCAATCTGTTCTTGGTTTGACTCTCGAATATGGGGTCCTTTAATTTAATGGCGATGGCTCCGCAAAAGCCATCTCGTACGTCGGTACCGCTATAATTTTTTTTATAAAACTCATTGGCTCCTTTAAGGAATCCTTCCCGGAAGGCACTGAGATGAGTACCGCCATCGGAGGTATGTTGACCGTTTACAAAGCTGAAATGAGATTCACCATAATTATTGGTATGTGTAAAGGCAAATTCAACCTTATCCCCTTGATGGTAGCCAATTTCATAAAGAGTTTCGCTACCCAGTTCACTGTCCAGCAGGTCGAATAATCCCTTTTTGGATTCGAATTTCTGTCCGTTATAATAAAGTCGAAGATTACGATTTAAACAGGCATAATTCCACATTCGCTGTTCTAGGGATTCCTGATTAAAGAGATAATCTCCAAATAATTCTGAATCGGGAATAAATTCAACCAAGGTGCCGTTACGTTCTGTGGTACTTCCTTTATTTTCTTCGATTAGTGTTCCCTTTTGAAAATAAGCCTTTGCAAACTTACCTTCACGGAAGGCAGTTACGGTAAAATCAGAACTAAGAGCATTAACAGCCTTGGTTCCTACACCGTTTAAACCAACGCTAAATTGAAATACATCATCGTTATATTTTGCCCCTGTATTTATAACAGAAACACACTCGACAATTTTTCCAAGAGGAATTCCCCTACCGTAGTCTCTAATTCGGACAGTGTTCTTTTCCTGCTTAATATCTACTCGATTACCAAAACCCATGATAAACTCATCAATGGCATTATCCACCACTTCTTTAATTAGAATATAAACTCCGTCATTGGAATTTTTACCATCCCCTAAACGTCCAATATACATTCCGGGTCTTAAGCGGATATGCTCTAGGGAGCTTAGAGTTTTTATTTTACTCTCGTCATAGGTATTCTTCTGTTTGTCGGCCATAATTCGTTATTTTACGTTTAAAAGAAGGAATTGACAACCCGGATAATTTATAGTTTTTCCCATTGACCATACATATTTATTTGACTTACAGAATTGTTGAATCTAAACTATAGACACTATGGCAGAATCAAGAAAATTTCAAAGAGCCGATTTCGGCGTGATGGGTGTTATTTCACAGGGGAAAGCATCCCATGAATTTTATGTTTTAAACCTCTCACTTAAGGGAATACTACTAAACATAGATACTCTAGATGGCCTGGAAAGTAACAAAAATGTGGTTCTAACAATTCAGTTGACCAACAGTGATATTCAAATACGGGCTGAAGCAGTCATTATGCATAATGAAAAAATAGAGAATCAGATTCAATTGGGTTGTAAATTCTTAAGCATAGATCCTGAAAGTATGATTCATCTAAGAAGGTTATTAGAACTCAACACCATTCCTGAGGGAGAAATAGAACGAGAATTATCCTTTTTAAAGGATTAATCCCTTTCATTATTCTCCTGACTCCGTCTTTTAGAAGAGACAAAACGTATAAGCTCATTGATATTATTTACTTTTATAGTATCTTTATTAATAACAATTTTTTGATTGGAGACCATGTTATCTAAAACATCTTTACATTGTCCAACGGGGATTCCTGCCCAGTGACCGATGTCATCCAGCGAGGCTTTAAATTCCCTAATTCCACTTTCTTCATCCGGGGGTTGTAGTTCACTGAGCATAACAAAAACGTCAGCAACTTTTCCATCTAAATCATCCAGGGTTAAAATCATGAAACGTCTTTTCTGATCAAAAATACGCCTGGAAAAAAGTTTGAGCAGATTGATTCCTATCTGGGGATTCCCCTGTATAAGAGAAGAAAAGTTAGCCCTGTTAAACTCCAGGACACTGCAGGAATCTAAGGTGATGGCCGATGCACTGCGAGCAGTTTCTTCCAATATGGCCATTTCTCCAAAAAATTCTCCCGGATTTAATATATCCAAAATCTTTTCAATATCACCCATTATTCGGACAATCTTAACCTGACCGCTTTGAATAAGATAAAAACTGTCACCCGGTTCGTGTTCAAAAAATATGACCTCATCAGGGTTGAAGGTTTTTGCAAATCGTTCCAGATTCTCCATCAAATGCCTCCCTCTAGTTCAGACAGTAAATTGGCTGCTTTTTGAGATAATGAATCGCCGGCTAACAAAGGCATGGCCTTTTTCAAGAAACCAACTGCCTTTGTCTTATCTCCTAATTTTTCATAGTTAAATGCTAAATAATATAGAATTTGACCCAGCTTTGGATGTTTAGGGAAGCGTTTAACCAAAGAGGTGAATTGTTTTATGGCCTCCTGAGGTTTTTCCATTTTTGTAAGACATAGTCCAAGTTGATATTCTGCTTCGGAACGGTCATCTTGATTAACAGAATTTTTCATATATGAGGTTAAGCCTCGAAGGGCTTCTTGATAATTCCCTCTTTCGATATATTTGGAACAGATGAATACACTGACCTGATCATTCTGACTTTGAGGCTCACTGTTACTGTTACTTTTATAGAAGGTCCCCTGATCGACGCTCTGTAATGCCTCTTCTACTTGAGCTGCATAATAGCCCCTTGGATAAAGTACTTTATAACGATTAAAAGCAGAAATAGCTTTTTGATAGTCCTTATGCCTACGGTAATATTGACCTATCTCAAAAAGTCCAAGTTCGGGATTACCCGCCAGATCACTGGATAACAGGCCCTGTACCTGTCTATGGATTCTACGAAGCTGCGTTGAAAAAACCTTCATCATTTTTAAAACGAGCCTGTTGTTTCCCTTGAGCATAGACTCAAATTCACCAACACTAAACTGAATTACTTCGGAATCTTGCAGAACCACTGCAGTCTCATCATGAGTATAATGGCCCAGGGCTGCCTTTACTCCGAAGAACTCCCCCATCTGTATCAAATCCTGTACTTCCTGACCGGTTTGTAAATCCTTATAATTTAGACCGACCTTGCCTTTTTTTAGAACATAAATGGCATTGGAGCTATCACCCTTAAAATAAATGATTGAGTTGGGACTATATTTTACACTTTTGGGAGCCATTTACTTTCATATCCCCAATTATTTCTATTGATTATAACCATTATAGTATGAATCCTATTATTTTTCTTGCAAAAAAAGTATTACATTTTTATTCTATACTAACATGATAGATTTGCACAGTCATACGACACACTCAGATGGTACTCTAACTCCTGAACAATTGGTAGATCTTGCGATAAAACAAGGGGTCACACATCTAGGAATAACCGACCATGACTGCTGTACAGCACTTAATCCGGCGATATCCTATTCAAAAGAAAAGGATATCGTAATCATACCAGGAATTGAAATTGAAGTAAATTTCCAACCTGGAGAATTTCATCTCCTTGGGCTTAATTTAAAAGATTGGGCAAATGATCTTAATAAAACCATGCAAAGTATATTGGAGAAGCGTCACACACGGAATATGGAGCTGATAAAAACCATGAACAATCAGGGGTTTCCCATTACATTTCAAGATGTACAAAGGGTGGCACCAGGTAACATTATTGCTCGTCCACACTTTGCTCAGGTGATGAAAGAAAAGGGGCTTGTAAAAAACACCAAAGAGGCCTTTGATAAATATTTAGCCCCCGGAAGACCTTATTATGTAAAGAAAGAAGGTTTATCCTTAGAAGAGGCCCTTGATTTAGTTCATCGAGCAGGAGGAAAATCAGTTTTGGCTCATCCATTATCTTTATATATATCCTGGGGAAAAATGAAAGAAACGTTAATGGGATTTAAGGATAGAGGACTTCAGGGAATTGAAGCTTGGCATTCTGGGGCAAGGTTGAGTCAAGCGGCACGGTTTTCTCAGTTAGCCAAAGAACTTGGCTTTTTTATTACCGGAGGAAGCGATTTCCACGGAAGTGAAACAAATGATCGTCAGTTAGGCAGAGGACCAGGAAAACGCCCTTTAGAGGAGGATCTTCTTGAAGGTCTCTATTAAAATTTTGATAATGTTACTTATATTTTTTGTATCTCCTCTTTTATTTGCACAATACCCGGAGATAGAGCAGACAGACATTTTTAGAGATGAAAACTTCAAGGAGCTTCAGCAGGATATACAGAGACTTTATCCTAGGCTTATACATTGGGAAAACGGCCAGCAAACCGAAGAACTGACCGAGGAATTGTTATCCAATTTAAAATTTTACCAATATACTGTTAAGGAAGGAGAAGACCTTTTTATAATTGCAGCAGATATGGTGCTCAATATTGATAGTTTATCTTCTCTAAATGGAATAGAAAATCCCCTGTTTTTACAAACTGGTACAGTTTTAATAATCCCCAATATGCCTGGTATTTACCTAAGCAAAGAAATACGTAATT
>JAQICO010000312.1 GCA_027858495.1 Spirochaetaceae bacterium | reverse complement strand
GAACTGGTAAAACCTCGTTGTGGTACCTGCGGAGAAACTCCCCGGGTTAAAGAAACCCATCATCTTTATATCGATCTTCCTAAGATTTTACCTATACTGAAAAAATGGATGGAAAGAGCCAGTAAAGAGGGGTTTTGGGCAAAAAACGCCATCAAAATGACTGAAAGCTGGATTCGTGATGGTTTAAAAGAACGTTGTATTACCCGAGATTTGAAATGGGGGATTCCCGTCCCAAAGGATGGTTTTGAAAATAAGGTCTTCTATGTTTGGTTTGATGCCCCCATCGGTTATATCTCCATCACGGCTTGTCTTACTGATCAGTGGAAAGACTGGTGGCAGAATCCTGATAATGTGGAGCTTTTTCAATTTATAGGAAAAGATAATATTCCATTTCATACAGTCATTTTCCCTTCATCTTTATTGGCCACGGGTGAAAATTGGACCAAACTTCACCATATGAGCAGCTCCGAATATCTCAATTATGAAACGGGAAAGTTTTCTAAGAGTAAGGGTATTGGAGTGTTTGGTAACGATTGTAAGGATACGGGTATTCCTGCCGATGTATGGCGTTTCTATATATTCTATAACCGTCCGGAAACCTCGGATTTTCAATTTACCTGGAAGGATTTTCAAGAAAAGGTAAATTCTCAGCTCATTGGTAATCTGGCTAATTTAGTCAATAGAACCCTCAGTTTCCTCGGCAGATTTTATCAAGGGAAATTACCTCAAGGAAGGGAAAATCCCGAATTATGGAAGGATATACGCCAAAGGGAAGAATCTATCGCGGCTTCTTTAGACAGAGCGGAATTGAAGGACGCACTACATCAGATTTTTTCTCTCTCAAGTCTAGGGAACAAATCCTTTCAGGAAGGAGAACCTTGGAGAACTAGAAATGAAGCACCCCAGGAAGCTGCTGACCTTCTATTTAATTTAACCTATCTATTGAGAGACCTTTCTTTGATGATAGAACCTTATTTACCAGAAACTTCACAACGATTGTCATCCTTTCTTAATGTAAAGGATTTTTCATGGAAAGATCTTGGGGTCCTTGAGGGATTGGATATGATTGACAAACCAGAGCTACTTTTTAAGCAGTTGGAGGACGATCATATCGAAGAACTCCGTCTACTTTATAAGGGTAGTCAGGCTGAAAGAGAAAACCTGGGGGCTTCTTTGGAAGGGGAATTTAACCAGGAGGTGGACCTTCGGGTAGGAAAAATCCTTTCTGTTGAAAGGCATCCACAGGCGGAAAAGCTATATGTGGAGACCATTGATCTAGGTGAAGAAGAACCTAGGACCATCGTTTCCGGTCTAGTTCCTCATTATTCCGAAGAAGAGCTACTTGGAAAATCGGTAATTGTGGTTTCAAATTTGAAACCTGCAAAACTTCGGGGGGTAAAATCTCAGGGAATGCTGCTTGCAGCTGAAGGTGAGGATAAGAGTCTTGAAGTTGTATTTGTTCAGGGTGAACCGGGAGATTCCATAGAGTTAATGGGACTAGAGGCTCCAAATGAACGGAAACGATTGAAAATTGACCGCTTCTTTGAATTGCCAATCAAGGTGAAGGACTTTGTTTTAAACATTGGTGCGACCCCACTTATTCTTGGAGATCAACCTATAAAAACCCAAAAGGTGAAGTCTGGAGATGTGAGTTAGAACTCCACAATAAAACAGGTATATTGCCCTTTTTTACTGGAAAGCCTTAGCTTACCTCCGGCCTGTCGAACCTTGTCTCTGATTACGGCCATACCCATTCCTCTACCGGAGCTTATATCCCCCTGGGAATTGGTTGAGAAGCCTCGTCTGAAAATCAGGTGTATCAGCTCTCCTTGCGTAAGGGTCTCTAATTTTTCCACCGGCGGGTTTAATGACCTGGCCTGCTGACGGATTTTCTCAGCATCCAATCCTGCGCCGTCATCTCGGTATTGAAAAATCTTCCGGTTGTTATTCATTCTACTGCTCAATTCGATGGTACCGTTCTCTTCTTTTCCTAGGTTCTGTCTTATCTGGGAATCTTCAATACCATGGGCCAGGGAATTCCGTATCATCTGAGCACTGATTTCCTGAATAACCGATTTTTCTTTGGGGCTAAATATTGTCAAATCTAATTGTTCATAGACCAGTTGGGCTTTCTTTTGTTGAGATTGAGATTCTCTGAGTAATAGATTTTTCCAGGCAGATATTAAGCTCGATGTTGTGCTAATGCCCATGGAGGATCCTTGATTTTCCTTGTTTTGCGTAACTTCAGCAGCTTCGGTAGAATTCTGGGGATTGCTGTTAGTTTCCCTGTTAAGAGAGCCTTGACCACCGCTGAATTGTTTAATTCGTTTAACCAGATCTTCTATTTCACCCAGGGTTTTTTGAAGATCTCCCAGGTTAAGGGTAAGGTCCAGTAAGTCATCCCATTGAGCTCTGCTTTTCTGCAATTGTTTTATGGAATCTTCTATTTTATGGATATCCTTACCCAGTGATTCCAGCCCAAGTAATAGGGCATTACCTTTGATTCCGTGGAGCAGTTGAAAAATCAGATTAAGAAGATCCTTGGTTTCAGCTTTTCCTGCCTTGAGAAGTTGGTTTATTTTCTGCATGTCCTCGGAGGTTTGTCCTAGAAAATCCTCCAGAAGATCCGGGGCTATATGGATTATCTGAAATAGATGTCGCATATTCCTGGAATAGTTGGCCTCTTCGGTTTTAAGTTGTTGTTGAAGCAGAAACTCTTCGGTTATATCGCTAACAATACCCAGTATCCCAAAATCTCCGGCTTCTCTATTTACCCGACCGAAGGAAAAATGCAATATTTTTTTATTGTTCACATCTTCAGCATTAAAATGTACTTCATCCAGGGGATTTATTTCTCTTAATAAATCTGGGTTTATATCGTCCCGGTGGAACATTTCCAGATAATCCTTTGCCGCTTGAAAATCCTGAGCATTAAGTTGGGCTTTTAGAATTTCCAAAAAGGAAGAACCCTGGAGATTTTCTACTTCCAGAAGTTTATTAAGAGATAAGGAATGGGAGTTTCCCAGGGTAAAATCATTTTCAATTAGAAAAATCCCCTGCTCTACATGATTCATAATACTGTCGGTCTGTTCTTTCTCATCTGCTAGATGAATCAAGGTTTTATGTAGAACCTTCTGGGAAGTTTCCATGGAAAGCTGATAACTTATAGAAAAAACCCACAGAATAATGTAAGAGCCCATAACTCTTAGGGAGTATTGAGTGCTGAAATCCATTAGATTTAACAAAGGTGTAAAAAGAACATATCCAGTACATATCCCCATAAGTATTACCAGGATAGAACCTTTTCTCGCACCTAATAAAAACAGTCCAACCAGCGGATAGGTCATTACCCAAAAAATTCCTGAGCCCTCGGTTGCACCGGAATAACCTAAATAAAAGAATAGTAAAAAAACGACAATGGCAATAAAGAAACTTAAAAAGGTAAATGTTTTTAACCAACGGGTAACTATTACTGCAACAAATAAAAGTAGGCCCGTGATAAGGGTGGATAAGCCTATTATGGCATTTCCATGATGCAAGGCATTGTATGCAAAAAACCATAACATGGGCACACCGCATCCTATTACCGCATTGGCAAACATAAGGCGGTTTCTAGAAATATAATCCAAAGTATCCCCAGTTCCACTGGTCAGGAAATTATAAATAAACGCCTTGAATCTTCGCATAAGCTTTTCCTTTATCCTTTAATAATATTTTCCAATCCCACAGCCAGAAGGAAATCCCCTTGTGGAATGGAAAAGGGGATACCCACGATGGGAACGTGTTTCCCCGGCCAGGATATGTCCGGTGAATTCCCATGGATAATAGAGGGTAGGGAAATGACCAGGCGATATTCCTCCAATCCTTTTTTTGCATTGCCTGCGATGATATTTACCACTTCTCCTATGGTATCGAGAATATCTTCTTTCTCGGGCTCTCCGGGTAGAGTGCTTAACCGGGATGTCAGTAATCGTGCCATTTCCTGGGTGAAACTTATCACCACAACACCTCGACTGTCTCCGCCTATGCCGATCACCGATGATAATTGCCAGCTGTAGGCTTCTTTACGGTTGATTAGATAGGGATTTTTTAAAGAGGGAGTCAGTTGGAAAAAGTCTTCAAAGACATCCAGAGTCGCATTGATAAAGGGATCTAAGTATTTTCTGTCCATATTATACCCCAATGTTTAAACGTTTTATTTTTGCGATAAGACCCTGGGAAGATACGGGTTTTACAAGATAGTCATTTACCCCAGATTTTATAGCTTCAATAACATTATATTTGGCGGATTCAGAGGTGATCATAATAACTGGAAGAGATTTGAATTCTTCTTTTTTTCTAATTCTTTTTACTAGATCTAGACCGTTTAATTCCGGCATATTCCAATCGAGAAGTAATAAATCCGGCTTGAGTGTTGGAAGCATATTCTCTGCAGATAAACCGTTGGCCGCTTCAAATATTTTTAAATTATGGCCAAAATAATCCTGTAATCCAGAACGAATGATATTTCTCTGGATTCTGGAGTCATCTACTACTAAGATGGTCATGGATATCCTCTTTGCTATGATTATAAAAAAATATTAATAGCGTTTTAACGTCTATTAT
>JAQICO010000223.1 GCA_027858495.1 Spirochaetaceae bacterium | reverse complement strand
AAATAGAAAGGAACAAATGCGGGTTTATGACCGTATCGCCCGAGCACGGGCCTTTGTTTCCCTGGAAGAGGCATTTGCCGAGGTTTTAGATGATTCCGAGGGTGCTGGACTGGGAATTGTAATTCTTATTCTGATGCTGAAAAAACTCGGTCTTGATGAAGAGTCCTTTGATATCGAAGGGGACCATGGGGAAACAACGGCTATTTTAACCATCCCGGTTACCGGTGAGCGTCATTCCTCTCTTGAAACTCTTATGGACCAGATTGTAGAAAGCATCGATACCCTACCGCAGTTTCCAGAAAATATAACGGCGGTACAAAGGCTGATAAATGATCCCGATTCGGAAATTGAAGATATCGCACGTCGAATCAGTGCCGACCCTACTCTTACTGCCGATCTACTGAAACGAGCCAACTCTGCACAGTTCATGCTTCCCAACCGTGTAAATAACATACCCGATGCAGTAATGCTTCTAGGTTTTCGGGGTATAAAAAACATGCTCTATTCCTATGGAACAGAAATGCTATTGAAAATCAGCGAAGACGGCGAATACTGGGAACATTCTCATCGTGTAGCCTTTTATTCCTACAGCCTTGCCAGGAGCATCACCAAGAAAAAAGAGGTGATCGACGATGCCTATATCGGTGGAATATTACACGATATAGGACATATTATATTTATCAATGTAAATAAAAGTTTGCAAGAAAAAATCAATCTGTTGGCTGCCGATAAACATATAGATAAACAGCTTTTTGAGGATATGGCAGCCGGATATAATCATTCCGAAATTGGTGCTAAGATTGCTGAAAAATGGAGCTTCCCCTCATCATTGGTTGAAGCCATCCGTTACCATCATATGCCCCTTGAGTGTAAATCTCAAAATAAGGCTGTGGTATATTGCATCTATTTGGCAAACTGCATGGCAAATATAGAAAGAGATGGTATGACCATAGACCATGTGGACCCCAAGATTCTACAAATTTTCAAGATCAAAGGAAAAGAGGAACTATCTGGTCTGATTAAACGACTTGCTATGAACTACGAATCTGAGAGAGTTTAGGGTTATTTATCTATTACAGTACCTTCTGTGAAAACTTGGTCATCCTTGATGGTTTCCAAGACTTCTTCACAAATCTGTGTAAATATGAGAATGAGGAAGATGCTGATCACAGCCGAGAGAAGAGCGGAAATTACTTCCCAAATTTTATATTCCGAAGTCAAAAAGGCTACTGTTATTAATCCTCCGATTAAAATAAAATAGAGCAGGCAAAGAAAAAATATTGCCAATCTGTTTTTCTTGAAAATCATAGCACTTAAATGCAGCGCCAAAAAACCATCCACGGGATAAAGAACCGTTAAATAAACCGCTAATAAATAACGGATCATAAAAATCAGCAAGGGAAATATAATTATCCCTACCATGATAATTATTTGAGTTTCCGATGGTTCTACGCCGTAAACGGCCAGAGGGATGCCCATTAAAATGGATAATCCAAAGGCGATTGGTATGATCAAAGCAAACAGTGAAAGTTCCGTTTTAAACATAGGCCATAGACGGCCTAGGGCTTTTTGTGCTCTGGGCAGATCAAAGGAATGGCCCCCGTCCCGGGTGAAGGATAAAGAATAATAAGCCGTGGCGAATAATCCCAAGAAATGCATAAATAAATAAACGATGAAAATGCTGGAAGGGTCTGCATTTACGGTTACATTGTTGATTAAATTACTGGCTAGGCTATAGATCATATAGGGTAGCAATAAAAATATGATTCTTTCTCTGTCCCTAATAATATATTTAGATGCCGAAGAAAAGATTTTACCGATATTAAAGGTACCAATTCGATAGCTTTTTTTTAACTGCTCTTTATTCATGGTTCATCCTGTCTCATATTGTATGCATACACCATAACAGAAAAAGAACAAAAGAATCAAAGCCCTTGGATTTATCTTTCTTAGAAATAACCAGGGGTGACCAAAATCTTCTTTAAAGTTATACTGTGGCTTCATCTTAAGGAGGAGTCCATGGCCCCATCCCACGGCGGTTTAAACTACGAAAAGCTTTTAAAACAGGGCATAGGTCCCAAGGAAGTAAAAGACTTTAGTGTTAGCATAAATCCAGCCCCTTTACCGAATTCGGTAAAACAGGCTATTTCCCAGGCTCCTCTGGACCGATACCCAGATTCAGATTCCCGGGAGTTACGCCGAGAGTTATCCCGGATACATAATTTACCGTCGGACCATTTCTTTGTGACCAACGGAACCTCTCAGGCGGTGTACCTATTAAGCCAGGCTTTTTTAAACAGCTCATCTACCTGGGCTATTTCCGCACCAACCTACTCGGAATACGCCGATGCCTGTAGCCTTCAATCTCCTCACCGGCTGGAATTTCACACCGGTGAAAAGGAACTTTTTTATCCTGTGATAGAGAGCATTATCCAGGGGATTGAAGAAAAACAGCCTAAAATACTTTGGCTGTGCAGCCCCAATAACCCCACGGGGATTCAAATCGAAGAAGAGGATTTTCACCGTATACGTCAATGCTGTATTAACAATAATTGTATTTTTATAATTGATGAGGCCTACCGCTGTTTTATTCCGGAAGATCAACAATACGATACCTTTCTCCCTGGAGTAATTAATCTGCGTTCCATGACCAAGGATTATAGCATTCCCGGTTTAAGACTGGGTTATTTTAGAGCCGAACCAGAGCTTATTGAAAGGGTTAGACCCTACCGCCCGGAATGGAGTGTTTCACAACCGGCCCAGTATGCCGGATGTTCAGCATTAAAAGAACAGAAATATTTTCAATCGACCTGGCGTAAAACCATTGATTTAACCGGGGAATTTCGTCGATCCGTTGAAGAGGCTGGGTATAAAACCTATCCCACCACTGGCAATTTTTTTCTTGTGAAGGTCCACCGTCTTGAAGAGTTAAAGGAATACCTCTGGAAGGATCTTATTACACTGAGAGACTGTACATCCTTCGGAATGACAGATATTGTACGACTAGGCACTGGAAAATCCGAAGAGAACAAACAATTAGTAGAGGCGTTGAAAGTCTTTAAAGAGCTCTTTCCTCCCTTGTCATAGTGGTTCTATCCCATTAAAATGTTGCGATAACGGACCTTGGAATCCTATTTTACTAAGACTCAGGAAGGCCCAAAAGTTCATCCATCATAAATAGCAGATTTTTTACTGTTAAAGAAATACCCTGGAGGATTAAAAAATGAAATTGGTATGTTTAGATTTAGAAGGTGTTTTAGTCCCTGAAATATGGATTAATTTTGCTAATAAAACAGGAATAGAGGAATTGTGCCTTACCACCAGGGATATTTCGGATTACGACGTATTGATGAATAAAAGGCTGGGGATCTTGGAGGAACATAATCTGAAGTTATCGGATATTCAAGAGGTGATTAATCAGATGGAACCTATGGAAGGTGCCCTGGATTTTATAGAAGAACTTCGCTCTATTTGCCAGGTTATTATACTTTCTGATACCTTTGAAGAATTTGCGGCCCCCCTGATGAGAAAACTGCGCTGGCCTACCCTCTTCTGCAATAACCTGATTATTGATCAACAAGATAGGGTTGCCGGCTATACACTACGTCAACAGGATGGAAAACGCAAAGCCGTGGAAGCCTTCCGCTCAACGGGATGTGATATTTTTGCAGCAGGGGACTCTTACAACGATGTAACCATGATTCAGAAGGCAGACCATGGAGCCTTCTTTCGTGCTCCAGAAAACATTAAAGAGGAATTTCCCAACTATCCTGCGGTGAAAGAATATTCTGAATTACTGAATTTGGTAAAGAAATTTATCAAAGCATAATCGATATAACCACTAAAGATTAGAGATTATATCCATAGATTTCTCCCTTAACAGGCTAGTAAAGAGGCAAAATCTTCATTATTCACAAATAAAATCGACACTGAAGCCACATGTTAAACATACCAAAGGGCACATAGGGTTATTGGCTATTCTACCGATATTATTATCATAGAAAGAGGTAGTATCATGCAATTTAAAGAAACCACCTGCGACTGTTGTGGAAGAGTGTATCTGGGAGGAGCAAAGAGGCATCATTGCTCCCACTGTGACAAGTTTTATCATGTATGCAGCAATTGTACAGACAAATTACCCAAATGCCGCTATTGCAGCATTCCCCTTAAGAAAAAAAGGGAACCCCTACAGAAGGAAAGCAAAGCAGCATCCTTCTAGGATTAAATAGGCAGCTTCATTAATGAAGTCTTATATTTCTACAATTCCGGAACCACCTTCCCTATATAGGGAAGATTCCGGTGTTTTTGTGCGTAATCGATTCCATAACCGATTACAAATACATCGGGGATTTTAAAGCCCACATAATCTACAGGGACGTTGACCTCCCGGCGATCCGGTTTATCCAGCAAAGTGCAAATAGCCAATGAAGCCGGCTCTCGTAATAACAAGAACTCTCTCACCTTTTCCAAGGTGTAACCTGTATCGATGATGTCTTCGATGATTATCACATTTTTATTGTGTATATCCTCTTCCAGGTCCTTATGGATTTTGACTTCTCTGGAAGAATCCATGGAGTTTCCGTAGCTGGATGCCACCATAAAGTCCAGCTTAGCATCCAATTTTATTTCACGAACTAAATCCGCCAAGAAAATGGTGGAACCACGTAATAAACCCACCAGGATGATATCCTCTGCGTTATGGTAATCCTTTTCAATCTGTTTACCCAATTCTTTTACCTTTTCAGCAATAACTTCTCTGGATAATAATTCTTCAATGGAATATTCCATGACCTCTCCCTATTTAGCAAATGATAAGAAATACGCAATTAATAATGAGCTTTAGTGCTGAAATATGCAAGTTATTTTTAAAGCACAGGAAGATAGATTTTTTTACTTAATCCAAAAATCCATTAGATTCAATAGAATTGAATTGAGCTGCTGAAAAGCATCAGGGTTATTGAGTATAGCCATTTCACTTTGAATGTAATCTCCGGAGACCAACTCATGGCGGCTATGTTCAATAAGTGCTGCAGCTGAGGAGGCTGTGGTTTCCATCTGATGTCCCGATTTTCGGGCCCAGTCTTCAAAAAAGGCCGGGCCTTCGAAGGGAACATGCTGCAGGCATGCTATAAACATAATTTATTCAAACAACCCTAAAAGCTCTTCAGCCTGGTAATTGAAAAGTATAAAGGGATCCATAGATTGAGAGCTGCTGGCCAAATATCCATCATCTCGTTTTTCATGGATTTTAAGCCAATCTGAACCTATTCTGATTTCCATAATAGTTTCTTCGGAGGACTGCTCTGCATAGCTAGAGCAATTCAAACTGGTAAAAGAATTTAACTGGTTTTTTATATCATCGGAAAAAGTAAAATCTTCACCATCCTGCTTCCAGGTTTCCCCATCCAGGGTTAATAGAATTTCTTTATCTCCCTTGATTAGGGTAATTTCAGAAACGCTGCTGCTGTCCAGAGACATTACCTGTTTGCTACGCAGATCCTGAATATTTTCAGGCAGCAGTTGATTCCAATCCCCCCGAAAAGTATAAACGCCCCTCTGACCGGGAAATCGACCGTAGGTTCCGCCGGAGGAGGCTTTTTTCCCAAGAAGAACCTCCATGGTCCGATTCGGATCGTTAACCGTCAGAAGGGTGGCCTGGTCATCTTCAAGCTCATAGGGACTGTAATTCCCAGCTTCCGAGACCAGATCCAAGGTAACCATCTGCTCAATCCCCTTAAGTATGGATTGTATTTTATTTTGATCA
>JAQICO010000257.1 GCA_027858495.1 Spirochaetaceae bacterium | reverse complement strand
CTATAAATAGAAAACAAGGCGGTTATACCCACCAAGGTGAGAGTCATTAGCACCAGGATTTTTGTTTGCTGTTTCCAAATCTTTTTCATCTATCACTCCCGTTCCTTTAATAGTAAAACAATGGAGTAGGATTATTAATAATGTTTAATACATTACTGATTGTGACGCAAGTTTATTTTTAAAGCTGCTATGTATTTTTTCTCATGGTGTATAACTGGCCAGGCCTGGAATGGCGATGCCCGGTTTTCTGCTGATATCTTTGAAGGGGTGTATATCCAGGGCATTGGGGTACCAGCCTTCTATATAACGCAGATCGATCAGATGAATGGATGGAAGGTGTTGAACCGGTAGTACTTCACCCCCCTGAAGAAGCAGCGTCTCTGCTTGGCTTAGTTTTTCATAACGCAGGCTTCCCTGTTCCAGGGCTGCCTGAGACAGCAGCTCATCGTATTTATCCTGATTAAATCCCGCATCGTTAAAGCTGCTGTCGGATTTCCACATCTGAAGGAAGGTCATTGGATCGGCATAGTCTCCCACCCAGGAGATATAACCCAAGGTATAATCGTCCTTTTTCAGGCTGTCATAATAGATATAGGCAGGAAGGCTCTCAATTTTTACAGTGGTTTGCAGTTGGCTGCTCCAGGTATCTTTCATTATTAAAGGGACTGCATCTCCCCATTGGGATGCGTCAATTCGGATTACAATTTCTGGCAGCCCGCTGCCCTGGGGATACCCTTCCTGCTCCAAAAGTTCCATGGCTTCTTCCACATTCTGTTCCAATATTCCCTGGGGTAGGGGATACTGCGGAATCGGGGGAACCAGGGTGTTCCCCGGAAGCATATACTGGCTGTAAATTTCATCCCAGGGTAATAAGAGTGCTAGAGCACGACGTATTTGTGGATTGTTCCAGGGTTCCTGTCGGTTTGAAAAGAAATAGTAGGACGTCGCAAAGGAGGGAGCAATGATGATTTTGTTGCCGTCTTCCAAGAGAGAACTATCCATTCCACTGAAAACCCAATCGATTCTATAATCATTGAAAAGATTCATTGCTGCTTCGGGGGTTTTATTGAACAATAGAATAATTCTATCCATGGCAACATTATCAGCGTCCCAATAATAGGGGTTTTTTTCGAGAATAACGCTATCTGCAGTGCGTGATTGGATTCTATAGGGGCCTGAAACCGGCATGTGTATAAGATCACTCCAATCTTCTAAATCATATAAAACGGGATGTACTAGGGCAAAGCTATAATGACAAAGAATACTCAAAAATTGAGGTGCCGGTTCAACTAGGTCGACCTGTAATTTTCTATCAGAGAGAACATAAATCCCCAGTTGATCTTCATCAATTTCTCCTTGATTGTACAACGTCGCACCCTGAATTACATCCAAAAGAGAAGCGAAACGGGAACCCTTCTGGGGATCCAGCGCACGAATCCAGCTGCGCCGGAAGTCCTGAGCAGTGATTGGATCTCCATTGCTGTATTGCAAATTTTCTCTCAGTGTGAAGAGATAACTTTTTTTATCTTCGGAGAGTTCCCAGCTTTCAGCAGCACCGGGGATGGGTTTATTGGTAGCGGGCTGATAGATTACCAGCCCCTCGTGAAGAGCTGTGAATACTTGGGCCTCGGTGGTGTTATAGGCATCGAATAAATTCCATTGTAGATCTGATTGCCCCATGTTTACAGTGAAATCTTCAGAGGTTATAGTCAGAGTTAAAAGGAAAAAAAGAGTCGATAATATTTTATTTTTCAATGTTTGATTCCCCTATGAATTTTTTGATGATACCCTGGTAATCTCCCTGTCTAAGGGGCTTTATATATATGGCATCAAAGCCGCATTCCCTAAGATAATCCTTTTTTTCGTCGTCGCTGGTTATGGCAATCATTGGAGTATTTATCCCCTCTTTTCTGAGTTGTTCAGCAAGGGTATCTCCATTAAGTCCGGGCATATATTGATCTAGAATGATTAGATCATAGAGATTTTCCCGAGCAGCCTTAAGAGCAGTTCTGCCGTCTTCAACCAGATGGCACTGAACCTGGGCCTTTCGGCACTGAATTTCCATTATTTTACGATTGGTAAATTCATCTTCTGCGTAGAGTATTTTTTTTTGCATGGTTCCTCAACTTCTGCTTATAATAGTCTATTTATTAAGAAAATCCTTCCATCAATAGCATCTTTTTGCAGATATTTTTAGAGATTTTTAAAAATTCTATCATTTCCTGGGAATTTATTTTCTCAAGTTTCGCCTTTTTTTCCAATTCTCGGGCGTGAACCCTCAATTCATCCTGCTCAAGGTTCATGGCTGTACCCTTAATACTGTGAGCTAAGCGATGTATTTCCTTCCAGTTTTTTTCTTTGTAAACCAATCCTAATTCCCTGGATTTTTCTTTTATTTCATCAAGAGAGTCTTGATAAAATTCCTTGGCCTCCATAGGGTTAAGACCAAAACGATTCATCAATTTTTCAAGGTTCTGCTTCTTCTCCGTTTCCTGTGACAGTGTAAAAAAGATTGATAACCCATCTTCCATTTCTTTTATGCCCAAGGGACTATTTCTGTCTTTCCAGTGATCTAAAATGGTCTGTCGCTGTTCTTGAACCAATGGATGAACCTTCATTTGAAATTTTATCATATCATCTATTTTGGGAGGCATGATTTCCAAAAAACAGGTCTTCGGAAAGAGCAATAACAAATGAGTAATATGGGGCATTAGGTTTCGATAATCTTCTATGGATGGATTATCTGTTATTATGGGCAATTTTAATGTCCACTGACCCATACCCATATTCTCAATTTCATCTATCAACCCTTGAAGGGCACAATATACGTCGGATAATAAAGCCATTTCACTTAATCATAAGGTTCTGAAAGAAGAAACTCCAGCGAATTTTCATTTTTAGGCTCTTTTAGACTTGATAAAGTTTCCTATTTTTTGTTTATTCTTTTTCGCGAAAGAATTAGATAACTGAATATCTACCAAATGGTATATTTTAAAAAAAATTGCTGATGATAAGCATCGGCCGTAAAAGATTAGGAGAAAAAAAATGTTTTCCACAATGATAAGTCTGGTTTTAAGTAGCTGGGCTTTCGGAGCTGCACAACCAAATGCGGTACAGCCTGCAGAGGAAATTCAAAATGTCATTGAATATGATTTAGAACAAGTCTCAATAAGAGAACAGTTCATCACCAGAAACTATTATATCGATTTAACCGGTAGTGAAGAGATAACCGACGCAATTATAGACGCTGCTAATAAACATGATATTCCCTATAGCCTTGCCTTCGCTTTAGCAATGAAGGAAAGCAGCTTCAATCCACGGGATCTTAGTGAAAATGCTACCTCCGTCGACCGGGGCTTATTTCAGCTTAATTCAATATCTTTTCCACATTTAAGTAACGAAGAATGTTTTGACCCTCGGTTAAGTGCTGATGTAGGATTAGGTTATCTCCGATACTGCTGGAACAGGGGAGGCAATGCTACCGTTGCGTTGGCCATGTATAATGCCGGTCCCACCAGAGTAGAGAATCAGGGTACTCCGGTTTTTACCATGGGCTACATACATAAAATTTATGCATTTCAAGATCAATTCGAGAAAGAGCTGCAACAACGGTTGGTTTTTAATCCACTAATAAGTCTGCAAGAATCAGAAAAAACTGTTAAAAACATGGGCTCCCTTGTGGAACATTTGGAGGATATTAACTAATCTGTCAGCATGATAGTTGTATTAGAACAAAGTGCCACAGAACAGCAGATTAGTAAGATTCGTAAATATCTTGTAGATCATGGATTACAGATAAGAGAAATCGTTGGTGAGAAAGAAACCATATTGGGTGCCGTAGGCCAAGTGGTTATTGATCCACGAACGGTGGAATTATTGTCTGGGGTTTCCAAGGTTATCCCCATTTCAAAGCCTTATAAATTGGCATCCAGGGAATTTCAGAAGGAAGACAGCGTCTTTAATATCGGTCCGGTAAAAATCGGCGGCTCCCGGCTGGTGGTTATCGCTGGTCCCTGTGCAGTGGAATCCCGAGAACAGATAATTGAAGCCGCCAAGGCTGTCCGTGAAGCCGGAGCGGTGATCCTTCGTGGAGGGGCTTATAAACCTCGCACCTCTCCCTATTCCTTTCAGGGATTGGGAGAAGAGGGGTTAAAGTATCTCAAAGAAGCGGGAGAAATTACAGGAATGCCTGTGGCCACCGAGGTGGTCTCTACCTCCGATGTAGAACTGATGGCCCAATATATCGATGTATATCAAATCGGCGCTCGGAACATGCAGAATTTTGAGCTGTTAAAAAAAGTGGGTTCCATGAATATGCCAGTTATCCTTAAAAGGGGACTCTGTGCCACCATCAATGAATGGCTTATGGCAGCGGAATACCTTCTATCTTCGGGCACCAATAAGGTTATTCTATGCGAGAGGGGTATCCGGACCTATGAGACCTATACCCGAAATACCCTGGATATTTCTGCCATTCCTGTGGTTCAAAAGCTGAGTCATCTTCCTGTAATTGTTGATCCTTCTCATGCTACGGGATTACGTAATAAGGTCCTTCCCATGAGCCTGGCTTCGGTTGCTGCAGGGGCTGACGGATTGATAGTAGAGGTTCATCCTAATCCCGAAGAAGCCATGAGTGATGGGCCTCAATCGCTCTATCCTGTGCAGTTTCAGAAACTCATGGCCGATGTGCAGGCCATGGCTTCTGTTGTTGAAAAAGAATTGGCAAGATTACCCCACAAGAGTATCAGTAATAAATCTAAGGATAAGGCTGTTCCTACAGGGCTTAAAGTGGCTTTCCAGGGAGAACACGGTGCCTATGGGGAATTGGCGGTGACCCGTTATTTTTCTCAGCAGGAGGTAGAACCCTTTCCTGTTCCCAGTTTCGCCGACGTTTTTGAGGGTGTTCTTAAGGGGGATTTTCCCTGGGGATTGGTTCCTCTGGAGAATACCCTGGGCGGTTCTATCCATGACAACTACGATTTATTTCACCAGTATCCAGATATTAAGATCTTTGGAGAGATAAAACTCCGGGTCCGCCATAATCTGATGGTAAATAAAGGAACCCGGATAGAAGAGGTCAAAGAGGCCTATTCTCACCCCCAGGCCCTGGCTCAATGCACTGCATTCCTTAAAAAACATGATATAAAACCAATGGTATATTACGATACCGCCGGTGCTGCTGCCATGGTTGCCCAGGAAAAAGACCCCAGTAAAGCAGCCATTGCAAGCATCCGGGCTGCGGAATTTTATGACTTGGAAATACTGGATGAGGGTATAGAAACAGATCCCTTGAACTTTACTCGCTTTGCCTTGATCGGCAGGGATGATCTTCCCCAGCTGGAGAATCCAGACCGGGCTTCACTGCTCTTTGCTCTGCCCGATGAAACCGGTTCGTTGGTGCGTTGCTTAACGTTGTTGGCCAAATACGATTTGAATTTGACCAAGCTGGAATCTAGGCCCATCGCAGGAAAACCATGGAGTTACATGTTTTACACCGACATAAATTTACCCGCTCAGACGGAAAAATTTCACCAGGCTCTGGAGGCTATGAAGGATGTAGTCAGCGATCTTCGGGTGTTGGGGCTGTATAAGGCTTAACTGATCGATTCTAAAAAATAGGCAATAATAAAGAGGCTGTCGAAAAAATTAAATTACGTCAGCCTCTTTTTTTACCCATTGTAGATATCCTTTAATGTTTAAAATTCCTCAAAGCCTTCATCACTACTTAGGCTGGAGTCGTCTTTCTTTGGTAAAAGCTTTGCCTTGTTTTCATTGGTCTTGTGTTTTGGCGGAGGGGCAGGCAATTCAGCCCTTCTTTGCTGCTGCTCTTCCAAGGTAAAATAGGATACGCTATCCTGCATCATCTCAGCCTGACTGTTTAATTCCTCTGCCATGCTGGCCATTTCTTCTGCGGCAGAAGCATTTTGCTGAATCACAGAATCCAGCTGCTGAACCGCCATGTTAGCCTATGTCTTTTGAATGAATATTAACCTTTCTCAAGTTTGCATTTTGGTTTTTTCTATTATAAAATAGGTTGAATTATCCCGTAAAAAGGATGGAAAAGGATGGAATTTAAAAATTAAGCAGGCGTAGTTTATGCCATAGGAGAATAAATGAAAAAATACATTATGATTATATTGAGTCTATTTATTTTATTGCAAGCATCTTCACAGGATGATGATCTTACTTTGGAAGAGGATTATCTAAATAATGTTAGCATTTCTAAGCAGATTCAATTGGAAATTATTAGAAATCAAGCGTCCAGTGATGATCTCGATCAAAAAAAAGAAAGCCTAATACTCCTTGAGCGTGTAATTACAGAATCCGCACTACTTCCAGCCGAGAGAGATAGTTTTGCTGAAATCCTTGGAGATATTGCACTGCAGGGAACAGGAATTATTGTGCAAAATGAAGGGCGTTTGTTAAGAGCTCAAACGGATTTGCGAATTGATAGCGCTCGTATTTTAGGGATTTTAGGTCATAATGGAGCAGCTAGAGTTTTATTATTAATGATGCAAACCGATGACTCTCCCATTGTATTATCCCAATGTGCTTTATCCGCCGCCAAGGTGATTCCAACCCTTGATCTTGAAGAATTTCCCCTGGGAGATGAGCTTATAGTTCAGGAATTGGCCGACGCTATGAAAAAGCAGATTATCAGGGATGAAGATGGACATTTTGCCCTGGGATTTCTCCATGCCGTTTCGACCATTGGAGGATTTAATCCTGAACTGGTGAATAATGGCTTTCTTATTCAGCAGGTAAGTAGCATTTCTCAGAGTGAAAGCGGCTATAATCGAATGATTAGGAACAGGGCATGGGAAGTCTTGGAAGAGATGCAGAACTATTGAGGATGATGATTACTGCTTGGCTAATACATAATAATATTATCAATCCATGCAGTATCACTGGTTTCATTGTCATCAATATCACCGAATTCTACGGCCTAATTGCCCTGATGCACCGTGGTTGATTGTACAAAAATTAATTCAGTAGAAACGAGAACTTTTATATCCTATTCTTGGTTTAAAAAGTTAAGAGATACTCTTGGTCCTCAGGCCGCTTTATGACATAATACCCAAATAAGGCGGGATAGTTCATTGATCACCCTAAAAAACATCCATAAAAGTTACCAGATGGGAACCCAGCCGGTAAAGGTTTTACACGGGGTGGATCTGGAGATTGAAGAAGGAGAAATGATCTCTATCATGGGTTCCTCGGGCTCGGGAAAAACCACCCTGCTTAACATCATCGGGTTGCTGGATTCCCTGGATCAGGGCGAATATTCCTTTCAGGGGAAGTGTCTTACCGGTCTGAACCAGACCCAAGCCACCCTATTTCGGGGCAGTCATATGGGCTTTCTATTTCAATCCTTCCATTTGTTATCCTATAAAACCGCCTTGGAAAATGTGGCTCTGCCCCTGCGTTATCAGAAACACATTCCCCGGGAGGAACATCTTCCCAGAGCTCAGGAAATGCTGGCCCGGGTGGGTCTTTCCGACCGGATCGGCCATCTGCCCACCGAACTTTCGGGGGGGCAACAGCAGCGGGTGGCTTTGGCCCGGGCGCTGGTGGCCGAACCCAGAGTGCTGCTGGCCGATGAACCCACCGGAGCACTGGATTCTACCACCACCGAAGAGGTGATGGAGCTACTCACCCAGATAAATCGCCGGGGAATCACCATGGTTATTGTTACCCACGAACAGGACATCGCCCAGC
>JAQICO010000245.1 GCA_027858495.1 Spirochaetaceae bacterium | reverse complement strand
GAATAACATATACATGATAGGTGATGGTGCAGGAACAAGCAGGGGAATCACTGCGGCCTGGGCTAGCGGTATAAGGGCTGCCCGAGGTATTTTGGGGATTGGAGGTTTGGAATGATTTTTAAAATGGAAAATCCTATACAACATTATACTTGGGGTAGCAAGAGTTATTTACCAAATCTTCTAAACCTTGACGCCCATGGAAAACCCTGGGCCGAATTATGGATGGGAGCCCATCCTAAAGCTCCTTCTTGGGTAATGACAGCTCAAGGGAAAATTACCTTAAGAGAATGGATTGATAGAAACAGAGAAAATACTCTGGGAATCAAGATCTGGGAAAAGTTTAAAGATTTACCCTACTTGTTTAAAATATTATCTATCGAGAATCCTTTATCCATACAAGTTCACCCTAATAAGATTCAAGCGAGAGAGGGGTATCTAAAGGAAGATAAAGAAAATATCCCCATGGACAGCCCACAAAGAAACTATAAGGATAATAATTATAAACCAGAATTATTAGTTGCAATAAGTGATATGTGGATTTTAAAAGGATTTAGATCTTTTGAAGATTTTTTATCAAAAATAGATTTTGCACCGGCCTTTTTTAAAGAAAAAATTATGAAATTATATTCAAAAGGAAAAAAAGATATATGGAAGGATTTTTTTTACTGGTTTATGGGAATGAACGATCAAGAGGAAGAAATGCTCCTTCAATCCATTGAAAATATGATAGGGGATTCCCCTGAATATAATTGGGTAAAAACACTTCAGGGGTATTATCCCGGGGATATATCGGTTCTAGCGCCACTGTATTTGAACTTAATTCAACTTAAATCTGGAGAGGCCATGTATCAACGAGATGGAGAATTACATGGATACTTAAAGGGCAATGGGATTGAGCTTATGTCTAATTCTGATAATGTTTTACGATGCGGTTTAACAGCTAAACATATGGATATTCAAGAAGTCTTAAAAATCTCACGTTTTGAAGAGAGTGCGATTGAATTTATTAAACCTCAAAATGGGCAATATAAAGTAGATATAGAAGACTTTGCTTTACAATGCTTCAACGGTTCTGATACCTGGATTATAGACCTTAAATATTCGCCCGTAATTCTTTTGAATTTACAGGGAACATTAGTCGTTTCCAACCAGGATGAAAGCTTTGAAGTTATGCCTGGAAATTCTGTATTCATAGATAAAGGTACTTCGAAAATAACCGTTAAAGCCACCGATGCCATGTTCTACATAGCTTCGCCAGGAGAGATGAGTTGAGAGTTTTAGTAGATGGAGACTCCTGTTTTAGGAAAGTGAGAGATTTTCTTATTGAGAGTGCAATAAAGAAACGGATTGATCTATTGATAGCAGCAGATGATTCAAGTAAATTATTAAGTGAAGAACTGCCCTTTGCTGTACTCATTGAACCTGGCAAAGATTCTGTTGATAATTATTTATTAAATATTGGGAAAGCGGATGATGTATTAATTACAAGAGACCTGCTATTTGCAAAAGAAGCACTGTCAAAAGGAATGGATGTTATGAACGATAGGGGAGTCATATTGGATAAGTCTAAGTTGTCAAAGATGATTCAACAAAGGGACATATCCATGGCCTTAATGGCTGGTGGCCATAATAGGGCAATTAAAAAAAAGATTGGTATTAACCGAGATGAATTTGAGAATTTTAAAAAAACAATATACATATTCATAGAGAATAAGGAGAAGGTGTAATGAAAGTACAAAGTATAATGGATGATATTTATCGTCTTGGTGTAAATATTGAAGATAAGGATTATCTATTTGAAGGGATTTGGCCCATACCCCATGGCACAAGCATAAACGGATATCTTATTAAGGGTGAAATGAATGTAATCATCGATCTAACCCAGGATATCATGGATTTCCCTAGAGCATTGGAAAATCAATTACAAGGTGCATCATTGGAAATTGAAGATCTCGATATAATTGTGGTAAATCACATGGAACCGGATCATTCCGGTTGGTTGAGAGAATTCTGCCGAAGAAATTCGAAGGCGGTTATTTATTGCAGTGAAAAAGCGGTACCTCTTTTAAAGGCTTTTTCAGGAATCGAAGAATCGAGAGCCATTGCGATAAGCGATGGTATGACTCTTGATCTTGGCGATAAATACCAATTGCAATTCTTTAATACTCCCAATATTCATTGGCCTGAGACCATGATGACCTATGAAACCAAGAGAGGTATATTATTTTCC
>JAQICO010000159.1 GCA_027858495.1 Spirochaetaceae bacterium | reverse complement strand
AGCTTGGGGTATTAAAACAATTCTGAATGAGAACCTATACGATACAAATGTAATTCTTGTACTTCTTCAACCTGTTTGTAGATCAGTAATAGATCGGGTAAAACATGACATTCCCGATATCCATTATAATTTCCAATAAGACTATGATCTTTATTCCCTTCCGGAAGCACTGCGGGAAGGGCTAGTTGATTGATGACATCAAAAACCTTGTCAAAGTCGCTTTTCTTTCGTCCTGATTTTTGAATCCGTTTAATATCCTTTTTAAATTTGGTAGAAGGCTTTATTTTATACACTATATTTCTATTGCGAGATCTTCGAATAGTTCAGAGGCAGAATTATAGGTTTTTAATTCACCCTTATCATTCTCGACCTCATTGATAGCCTCATTAGTCTCCGCATTAGGAGAATTGCCTTTCTGTTCCTGTTTTAAAAAATGTACAAAATCTAACAGAGTATATCCTTTTTGATCAGGTAGACTGTCTAATTCTTGAATAATTTGATTTTTCATAGCTGTATTCATTAGATTATTCCTCCCGGGATGATAGCTTGATCCGTATCCATCCCTAACAATTCTTCTACTGAAAGATACAACGCCTTGCTAATGGGTTCAAGTAAAGATGCGGGGTTCTTCTCAATATACTATACTTTTTCAAAGGCGGCCTCTATTACTTAGGAGATTTCTGCTGGAGCCGAAATAACCAGGCTAGAGAGTAAAAGGCAGGTATATCAAAAAATAAAGGAACGTCCTTTTTGATGTATCTGCCTTTTACTCCTATAACCAATCTCGGCTCCTGGACTTTAAAAGATTTATAGGCGCTTTACAAAGGAACCACATCTTCCGGCCTGGCCACATCGTCTCTGCGGTCGGCCCCCAGCAGCTCCTGAATTACCCTTGAATGCAGCCCTTTGAGTTTTTCCAGTTCAGCGCTGCTCAGATTGGTTACGGCTTTAAAATCTTCATTTATTAAAACCACATTGCCGGCTTTAAACTCTCCTTCCACGCCGGTTATTCCCGAGGGCAACAGGCTTTTGTTATTGTTTAAAGCATCAAGGGCTCCCTGATCCACCAGAATGGTTCCCTTTGGTTGCGCGTTGATGATCCAGCGACGACGACCCGATAGCCTTTCTCCCGCTAGGAACAATGTCCCCAGGGTTTCTCCAGCGATCAGCCGGGGCAGACAATTGCTCTCCCGGCCATGGGCCAACAGCACTTTACAACCTGAACGGGAAGCGATCTCAACCGCCTTGAGTTTGGTTACCATGCCCCCCGTGGAGAATTCGCTGCCTGCTCCCTGAGCCATGGCAAAAATTTCCGGGGTGAGTTGTTCCACTAAATCCAGCCGTTTGGCCTGGGGATCAGTCTGAGGATGTCCCGTGTACAAGCCGTCGATATCGCTCAAAATAATTAGCAGATCCGCATCCAGCTTGCTGGCGATATGAGCGCTGAGCTGATCGTTATCTCCAAAGACCGGGCCGATCTCACTGGTAGAGACCGAGTCGTTTTCATTAAATACAGGAACCACTCCCAGGCTTAGCAGAGTTTCCACGGCATTGCGTACATTGAGGTAACTATCCCGGTTATTGAAAATATCACGGGTAACCAGAACCTGGGCCAGGGGAATGTTCAAGGGATTAAAGGCCCCTTGATATTGAGCCATCAACAGGGGCTGACCGATGGCCGCATAGGCCTGGCGGTACTGCACTTTTTTTACCCGGGAATGCTGTCCCATGGCCCGGGTACCCACACCGATGGCTCCCGAAGAGACAATCATCACCTCTTTGCGCTGGTCGCGAAGTTCTTGAACCTGATGAGCAAGATCTTGAAGATAGCTCTGGTCTACTCCGCCCTGCTTGGAGGTGAGGGTGTTGGTTCCTATTTTTACCACCACTCGGCGGATGGATGAAAAATCTCTCATAGTGTCTATTCTGACCGGATTGGACTTTTTTTACAAGAAGGGATTTACTCTTCCTGAGGGAAATATTCCAATATATAGAAAGCTATTGTCAGAGATTGGACACATAGAGTGAGCTCTAAACCCCCTTGGGGATAGAATCCAATGCTCCCCGTTTTGAAATGGTTATGGAGCTGGCATAGGAGGCCCGGTCCATGGAGGCCTTTACCGATAGACCACCCATACGGGAGGCTAAAAAATAACCGATATATGTGTCTCCGGCCCCGGTGGTATCCACCACCTCTGTATCCACCCCGGGAGAATACTCTCTATAGTCATTTCGGGCATAATAGGATCCCTGTTTCCCCAGGGTTAAAAGGATCTCCTTATTGGGATATTTTAGACAGAGGTCATTTATAATTTCTCCATTATTCCCATTCATCCCAGATAATTCCCTGGCTTCCACCTCATTTAAAATAATTAAATTAACCAAAGATAAAGGCCAGCTTATAACCTCTTGGCTGATGGGTGCGGGATTCACACAGATAAACATTCCCTTGGCCTTGGCTTTTTTGATGATATAGGGTGTCAGATTGATTTCATTCTGAAGAACTAGATAATCCCCGGAATCAAAGGAATCCAGGGTGTCATCAACTTCATTTTGGGTTATTCCATGGTTGCCACCGGCAAAAAGCAGTATTGAATTTTCCCCCTGAGGTGTAATTTGTATCAATGCACGGCCGGTGAATTCATGGCTAATCACCACATGATCTGTTTTGACCCCTGCTTCTTTTAGAAGATCGAGAATCCAGATTCCGTCGTTCCCGATTTTTCCTGCATGATAAACCTCCATCCCGGCCCGGGCCAGAGCAACTGATTGATGAGCTCCTTTT
>JAQICO010000455.1 GCA_027858495.1 Spirochaetaceae bacterium | reverse complement strand
TCGGGCTTTAAACCGCAATCCGCAGGATTATCCCTCTGAAAGATAAGGGCTACAAAGGCAAAAAAGACTCCGCAAATCAGGGCCAAGCAGAGCCATGCCCCTCTCCAAGTGTAATCCTGAATAAGACGGTCTAAGATCTTAGGGGCATAGGAAAAGCCAAAGGAAGTAACCACTCCCATCAGTGCGGCAGCCAATCCTCGACGTTGATCGAACCATTTCATGGCGGTACTTCGACTAGACATGGTCATAACGCCCTGGCCGGAAAAGCGAAGAAGAAAGAATCCCAGGGTCATCAATAAAAAAGCCCAGAACCCAAAGGGAATGTGTAACTGACTAGCCAGCCCTTGGGCGGCAATTAAATTAGCCAGCCCTTGAGCGGCACGATCCACCTGGGATAAAAAGATCAGCACGGCTCCCATGAGAATTCCCGAAAGGAACAAAGTAATCCGCACACCGAATCGATCATAAAATTTCCCTGCGCGAGATAACATCATACTGGATAGAATAGTGCCTATCATATAAGCCAGGCTAAGATTCATGCGGTTCATATTCAGAGCATCCATCAGATAATCGGTAAATACAGAGACTCCCATGGTCTGACCGGGGATGCTCATTAATATGCCAAAGGCGGATAAAAACAGCACCACCCAACCATAAAAGAAGGGCACTTTGGCCGGAGCAAAGGGGATATTATTCCATTTGGAGCTTGATGAGTCGATTAGTTTTGTGTTGTTGTCCTCAGAAATAGTGAAACTCCCATGGTAAAATCAGGGCTGTAGTATCTACTATTTATGATATTTTGTCAGTAGACGATCTAGATGATTGGCAAAGGTCTGAATATCCTTTTTGTTTAAAGCCGCCGGACCTCCGGTGTCCACTCCCCCGGAACGCAGGGTATCCATAAAGTCCCGCATGGCCAACCGGGATTTTATATTTTCAGAAGTATATAATTCTCCCCGGGGATTTAAGGCCACACCGCCCTTTTCTATAACCTCGGCGGCCAAGGGGATATCGGCGGTGATCACCAAATCTCCGGATTCCATCTGTTTAACAATTTCGTTATCCGCCACATCAAAGCCGGCTGAAACTTTTATAAAATTTATGTTTGTAGATTTGGGTATACGCAGGACTTGGTTTGCCACCAGAGTAACAGAGATATTTCTACGGTCTGCACATCTAAAGAGTATTTCCTTTATTGCCACAGGACAGGCATCGGCATCCACCCATATTTTCATTGTTCACGATCCTTTTTGAATAGTATACCCAATGGACAAGAAAATGAAACCAGCTGAAAGAAATATAAAAGGCAGAACAATTAATGAAAAAATAATACATCAAGATTTTACATTCAACGAAATTTCCACCTGTAACGGTTACAGCTTAAGTTGTAAATGTTACAGCTGCGGAGTCAGAATATAATCCTCTGTTTATTACTTTCTGGTAAATTATTCATGCTAGCCTCCCCCCTGAAAATCATGTTAAACTCATTAATATGAAATGGCTGAAATCATTAAAAGAAAAAGCCAAAGAGCTCAAGTCACAACTAATGGTTCTCTATTATGCCTATAAAGACCCCCAGACCAAGCTGCTTCCAAAGATTCTTTTACTTATAGCCCTGAGTTACGCCCTAAGCCCTATAGATTTAATCCCTGATTTTATACCCCTTTTTGGTTATCTGGACGATTTAATTATTCTGCCGGTTTTGATTGGTCTTTCCATAAAATTTATCCCTCGGGAAATTATGCTCCGATCCCGGCAAAGAGCTGAGGAGGAACCACTGACCTTAAAGAAGAACTGGGTTTTTGCAATGCTGTTTATCTTGATTTGGATTAGCTTGATTACTCTGGTTCTCCTAAAAATCCTCGATTAACCGGTCATTTTTCTTTCATAATGATAGCGATTTTTCAAAGATTGCTTTATAACCGTTTTTTCCCTTGTACCACCGAGGTAGCGTCACTAAAATATTAATTGCCACTATTTAGGAGGAGTTTTATGCAATTGCGGAGAGCTGTCAATTACGAATTTTTTATGTCCATGTTTCATGGAGAGTCTCCCATGCATTTTGCCACCACCGCCATGGTTAATGGTCCATTAAGCCTGGAGCAAATACAAGCTGCCGGTTTAAAACTTCAGCAGAGACATCCCCTGCTGCGGGCAAAGGTTGTCTTCGATGAACATGGAGACCCCTGGATGGCCCAGGGCCAGGTTCCAGAGATTCCCATTGAAGAAGTTCAGGGTTCCTGGGGCTGCTGTGAGATAGAGAGCAACGGTAAAGAAGACCATTGGACCGCCATCTTAGAGAGAGAACTGCCTGTTTTTTTCGACCTGCAAAAGGGACCCTTTGTACGGTTTATCTGGCTA
>JAQICO010000008.1 GCA_027858495.1 Spirochaetaceae bacterium | reverse complement strand
GTTACACCATAGAATTTCTTAATAATACTGTTTATGCCGGAGGGAACGGAGCCCAGTATGGGATTCTTTTTCCAGAGGAAGGTTTTAATAATGTGATTATTAGAAATAATATTCTTCAGGGATTTGAAATAAATCCAATTGAAATAGATGGATCGTTGATAAATGGTTTCTCCATAGAAAATAATATTTTCTGTCAGAATGGAACAAATAGTCCAAATGTGCTGGGTTCACCGGTTAATTATGTTTGTCAGAATAACCAGGATATCATTCTGGATTATACAATTCCATGGGTTGATTTTACCGTCAAAACAGCAACCCATATCCAGAATGAAGGATTGGATGTTGGGCTTAATACAGATTTCGCTGGTAACCCTATTGTAGGATTATCTGATATCGGCGCATACGAGATTCAATAAAGAATCTCTATGCATCTTGAATTAGTGATATTAACCCTTCCAATATTATTTTGCTGGTTAAATTACTGTCCCTAAGCCGGCAGATCTTCACGCATTCCGGTTCCAGGGCAATAGTTATAAATTCTGATTGCCTAATAAGACTTTTAAAGCATGTAAAATCCTCGGGATAAAGGCTTTTTTTAGTATTAAAATAATCACAGTCAATATCGAGAATGAAATTATCGAAGAAAGAGGGGATTAAAAATTTCGCTTGGTCAATGGCATCCTGAAGGACTAAATCTTCCAAGGAGTAATCGGCTCTTATCCTATGGCACATTTCATCATGAGATTCCTTGGGGCAACTGGGAATACAGGAGGGAGAGTATTCGATTATTCTTTGATTTTTATATGGTTCTGGCCCATCAGCTAAATATACCCGGTGATTGGAACTTCTTGGATTCTTATTTTTAGATAATATAAAGGCCGTATTAACCATATTGGTTTTAACCGCAAAATCTATATGTTCATCGTGCCTTAAATTATTATTGATCTTTTTAATGGTGCTTTGTTTTTTTTGATACTGACTCATCTTCATTTCTGTCAGTTCCTGTTTTCTCACTTCAAAATTGCGTTGTTCTCCGGATTTTATTTCGCTATCAGCTCTCCAATAGGAGTATGTATGAAATGCTTCTTTGGTATCGGTGTGGTAATCCAATGAAAAGACATTTAGATGTTTACAGGTTTCCCATGCCTCCAGTACTTGGTTATGGCTTTCAACGATGTAGATATTCTTTCCATTAACTGACACTTTTTCCATGATAAAGATTATATCTATTTTAGGTGAATTAAGGAATGAAACGGTATCCCTGTCCTCGAAGGGTCATTATATGACGAGGTAGTTCTGATTCTCCAAGCTTTTGCCTGAGCTTTGCAATATGAACATCCACAGTCCGAGTGGTCGTTTCACTCTCATAACCCCATACTTCATTCAGTATCTTAACCCGGTTTAAGAGTTCATTGGGATGTTTTACAAGAAATTCAAGAAGACTGAATTCCTTGGCATGAAGGGTGATCAAGTCATCCCCTTGCGTTAAGGTTCCCTTCTGAAGATCAAAAAGGAACTCACCAAAAGGGTAAATATTAGTAGATCTGTTTGTCTCCGAGGTGGTAAGAGCGCTGCGGCGCAGTATGGCTTCAATGCGAGCTAGAAGCAGCCCCATATCAAAGGGTTTAGCCATATAGTCATCGGCTCCTTGTCGCAATCCCATGATAATATCCAGATTGGTATTGCGGGCTGTCAGCATGAGAATAGGAGTGTGGATACTTTTTTTTCGGAGATTTTGGCAGACCGTAAAGCCATCTCGGCGAGGGAGCATGATATCCAGGATGATTAAATCGTAGTTCCCTGTTTCCGCTTCTTCTTGTCCAGTCATGCCGTCGCCTCTGGTTTCCGTTGTATAACCTTCAGCCTGCAGACAGTCTTCCAGGGTCATCTGAACGCCCGGTTCATCTTCTATAATCAGTATACCTCCCATCAGATATTCTCCTCGCTGATATACTGACATGGGATTTCTAGAGTGAAACGGCAGCCTGTATTTTTTTCTCCCTTAAGCATTCTATAGGGACTTTCCAACTTCAGTTCACCCCCTATAAGGGTCGTTTTTTTTCTAGCGATAAAGAGTCCAAGACCGCTCCCTCTAGTCTGCTGCTCCCGGCTGATTTGGCTTCTATAGAAGGGATCAAAAATCTTTTTATGCTCCGATGAGGGAATACCTGGGCCATTGTCTTCTACGGAAAGATACAGATGCCCGGTCATAATGAATCTTACCTTGATTCTGATGGTTTCATTTGATATAGGAGACCCATGATGAAGGGCATTAGTGATTAGATTGGAGAGTATCAGTCTTATTTCTGCTGGATATGTCAATAGGCTGCTAGGGAGTCCTTCCTTATCCCAACGCAGGGAAATCTGTTTTTCCTGGGCCAGGGCTTCCATCTCTTCTTTTATTTCCTTTATGAGCTGGGGCAGATCCGTCTTCACGGGAACCCCTGGTTTGGCATTCTTATCTTCCATACTTGAAAAAAGTAGGATCTCCTCTATCATACTGCTCAGACGCTTTGTCTGGTCTTCCAATAACAGCCCGTAGCGGTTTACCTTTTCAGGAGATATAATTCCATGTGAGAGATTATATGCTGCCGATTGGATCACTGTCAGCGGTGTTCTCAGCTCGTGGGTCATGGAAGCCACAAACTCCTTTTCCCGGCTTCGGAAGTTTTTGGTTCTTTTGAGTTGTAGGATTAGTAGAAGAAATACTCCGGTAATTCCCAGAAGAATCAGATGACTTTGCAGCCAGTCAATGGCAATTCTTTTTTCTATGGAAATATAATAAGGAGCACCCTGGGAAGCTATAAAAAGGACATATCCTGAGTTTTCCCCTGGTGCTGGATTCATCCTTAAAGGGAATCTATCATATTCTTTTTCTGGTTCGGTTCGTTCTTCCATATCTAAACCGGGGATAAAGGGGCGACGGGTTTTCATATCCTGGGGCAGGGGGACCATCAGCTTCATCTCTTCATTGTGAGACCAGCCTATTATGGCTTTCAAGGGCTCAAAGGCGTATATCCTTGAAATGCGGCTATCCAACTCTTTCTTCACATCTTCTGTGCTTAAAGTTGTCCATTCCAGAAGGTAATCTTCCAAAGTTTCTTTTAGGGCAGGCTGAGCATAATAGCGGTCAATTCCTTCTTTATTCAGCTCTATTCGGATAAGTATATCTTCTCTTTTCAAGGGCGTATAAAGCAGGTAAGAAGACTCTTCTTCTGGTAAACTCATTACTTGGAATTCACCCATTTTTAAGGGATGATCCTTTTCCCTATCTATTTCATCCAGGTCTCTATGGTTCCAACGTATATTCTCCATGGGAGAGTCTGCCTCTGGGAAATAGATTTGTCCATGAGAATAGTAGCTGACATGATTGATCAGATAGGGAAGCTGTCCCTTATCACCGTATCCGTTGATCAGAGATTGAAGAGAGCTACTGAGTTCTTCATCGGTTGTCACAGGCATCTGTTGCATGGACAGTACAAGAATACTTATCCTCTGATACTCACGGTTATAGGTTCTGAAAACAATCGATTCGAGTCTCTGGTTTTCTTTATATATATCACGAGCCAGGTCTGCCTTAAAAAAGTGGGTAATCATTATACTACCCAGGGCAATCAGAAAAGCGAGCAGCGCTATAGGAATAATTGTTTTGTACTTGGACATAAAAACATTTTATCTGTTTCTAAGTAGTTCTACCATAAAAAAAGTCTGAGGATAGTCATCTTTTACATAGTTTACATTCCTTTTACATCCGCTTCACCTTAGGCAGTTCATGTCGTGATAAAGTTGTCTCGGAGGATAAAAATGATTGCGGAGAAAAAGATTATCCAGATCGATGAAGTAAAACCGAAAACATCCAAGGAAATAAAGAAGCGTAAAATTATAGTGTTCATAGCTTTACTGGTGATTGTGGCGGGAATATCCATATCTATATGGAATTCGGCTAAAGCTAAGAGTATTACAGTAAGGGACTATGATAGTTCTATCCTTCGTTCCGGACAGTTTATTTCAACCACAGAAGCAAGTGGGACGGTTATTTTACCCAAACAGGTGGAGATTGTGAGTCCTCGTGAGGGCTATGCCCTGGACCTTCTGGTGGAAGAAGGAGATCAGATTACTACCCAGGATGTGCTGGCAGTACTAAATGTTCCTGATCTGGAGGATGAACAGAATGATCTGACCCTCAGATTGAAACAAGCTGTAATAGAGTTAGAGAGCTTAGAAAGCAGTTATTCTTTTAATACTCAGAACCTGGAACGGACAATCAGCCGTCTTGATGCAGATATTCTGGAAGCTGAAGAGGATGTTCAGTCTATGTCGGCACTGGTTGAGCTTAGAAGTTCCAGGCAGAGTGACTATGAATCTGCCCTGGATGTTCTAGAAGATCTTCAGGAACAAAAAGAAGATGCCATGGCCGATTTGGAAGAGTCTCATATTTCACAGGATATTGCCCTGAGAAAACAGCAGGCTGTTATCGATCAGTTGGACGTGGATCTGGCATCGGTTATAGAAGATATTGAAGAATGCAGCATAAAAAGTCCCATAGATGGGGAAGTGTTGAGTCTCAATGAATCGCTGTCCATTAAAAGCAGTCTTATTGAAGAATCGGACTCTCTTTTTGTTGTGGCTGACCGTAGCGATGTTTATATCGATTTCGATGTTTACGAGCAGTATACCTCTCTCTTGGAAGTGGGAGGACAGATGACCGTTACCATCGGAACCAGCACCATGAATGCCACCATTACCAAAATCGGAAAGATCGCCACTATGGATACAGACGGTCTATCTGCCATGATATCAGTTCGGGCCCGGCCAGAGACCACATTAACCCTTACCCCCGGGGCATCGGCGGTGGCATCCATTATATTGGTGGTCCAGGAAGATGTGTTACTCCTTCCACGGGGCTCTTGGCTCACCACGGGAAATCAAAAATATGTCTACCTTATTGACGGTGATAGAGCCATAAAAACAAAAATCACTCTAGGGGAGATCCAGGGGAATGATGTTGAAATATTGGATGGTCTGAATGAGGGAGATGAAATCATCACCGGAAGTTATCAGAACTATATCGATCAGGATGAGATTTCACTGAAATAAATGGAAGTCCAATTATAGGAGAAGAACAGTATGATCAAATTAAAGAATATAAATAAACAGTACGACCTGGGAGATACTCAGGTTAATGCCCTTAAAGATGTTTCACTGACCATTAATAGGGGAGAGTACATTGCCATTATGGGACCTTCCGGTTCGGGGAAGTCGACGCTGATGCATATTCTTGGAATCCTGGACAGCATCTCATCGGGGCAGTATTACCTGGAGGATTACGACATCAGTTCACTCCCTGACAAGGAGCAGGCTCGTATCCGAAATCAGCACTTCGGTTTTATCTTTCAAAGCTTCAATCTCTTTCCCGAGCTGAGTGCTCTTGAAAATGTAATGTTGCCCATGAGTTATGCTGGAGTTTCCTGGCAGCAGAGAAAGAAGCGAGCTGTGGAATTGCTTTGCGAAGTGGGTTTAGAACAGAGGATGAATCATCTGCCTACCATCATGAGCGGTGGAGAACAGCAGAGAGTGGCTATTGCCAGGTCTTTGTCCAATGATCCAGATCTGATCCTTGCCGATGAGCCTACGGGAAATCTTCCCACAGACAAGGGGGAAGAGATCATGGAGATTTTGGAAGAATTTAATAAAAAGGGTGTAACCCTTGTGATGGTTACTCATAATCCAAGTCAAGGAGAGCGTGCTCAACGGGTGATTAATTTGAGGGATGGAGTTCTTCAGGAAGAGAAGATTGGGGGGGGGGATACGTGCATAACGAGACTGTAAAAATCATTAGTCGCCGTTTTCAGGAGCGGATCCTTGAATCAGGTCTCCTGATCATTGCAGTAGCGTTGGGAATTGGAGCCGCTTCATCGGGGATCGCTCTTTTAGGCAATACCATCAGTACCTCAAAAAATATTTTGGAGGCTCCTGCATATAGAGAGCTCATTGTAAGCACCCTAAGCGAAGCCGACGATATGGATGAACCTGTCAGTCTGAAACCTCTGCAGGAAAGTGCAGTATTGACCTCATCGGATCTGGATACGGCCAATCTGGCTCCCTATGTAAGCTATTCCTATGTGGAAAATGACAGCAGACTTCATTTTATTAATGAGGAATCTATTTCCAGAGAAGCTGAAAGGGAAGCTGAAAGGATGGAACAGATTGAACCATCTCCCCAAGAGAGCGGCCAGGGAGGAAATGGTGATAACCCCGATGCACCTCCAAAAGATGGCCCTCAGGAATATTCCGAAGATGAGTTTTCAGAGCTTTCAGGGCAGGACAATATTCTTATCGCTGAATTGGATGAGGCGAAGGGATTTGAAGTGACCCCAGACTATTTTATTGCTAGAGACTACTCTGTTATAGCAGGAAGTGTCTTTTCTGAGCAGGATATGAATGGAAATTCCTCCATAGTTGTTCTGGGCCGGGATCTTGCGGAGCTGCTGGTTTTAGAAGGGGATGAGCTTAATAGCTTGCTTGGTAAAAAGCTCTTAACCAGAGAGGGGCTTGTAACCATTATTGGTATCCTGGATTCCAAGGGGGAAAGTGAGTATTTTTATTCCCCTTACCGTAGTGAAGGCAGTGGTGATTTTCGTCGGGGTTTTATGAATACTAAACTGATCTTTTCGGTGGGTGACCCCGCAAGACTGGATGAAACAGCAGCTCAATTGCAGCAGTGGTTTGATAGTCAATTTGGGGAGAATCAGGTGGTTATTTCAAATCCTCGCTCAGAGGCAGAACAGTTGATCAGCAGAAATACAGGCATCGCCCTTCTGATCTTGTTTCTTTCTCTTTCAGGACTTTTTATCGCCTCGGTCAATGTTTCCAATATATTGATGAGCCGCTCCATGAGGATGAAAAAACATGTGGGTATACTGATGGCTCTGGGATCTTCGCGGGCAAAGATTATACAGCTATTCACTCTAGAATCATTAGCCATAACGGCTGCCGGTGCAACATTGGGAACTATATTATCTCTGCCTCTAGGGCAGTATATGCAGTCTTCCCTGGATATCAATCACGGAACCTTGTTGTTCACCCTGATGGGAGTACTTCTTTCAGCAGCTTTAACGCTGCTCTTCGGACTGTTTCCGACTCGTCAGTTTACAAAGATTGATCCGGCCATGGCTATGAGGGCTGCTTGATCCTGTTGTTTTAGTTGTTTTGGTAATCCAAAAGAGAAAATGAAAAGGAATTAAATAATGAAGAAGTTAATAAATATGCTGATCCGCAA
>JAQICO010000454.1 GCA_027858495.1 Spirochaetaceae bacterium | reverse complement strand
GGCAGGAAGAATTGGAGTAGGTTATTCAATCCCCAAATTATCCAGAAGTATTTTAAAAAATCTCATCCGTTGTTCCGGGCTTTTTGAAAGATCCCAGCCTAGATGATCTTGCAGCAGCTCCGGGCTGGAAAAAAACAATTGCAGGGGCTGCATAATCTGTGCTGCCAGAAGAAGAAGTTCCTCTTCATTTCTTTTGTTGCCATAGTGTTTTCTCAACAAGGGCATAATGGACATAATAGGTTCCTTACAGCCTTGTTGGATATCCAGCTTGGTGGCAAATCGTAATAGGGCTTCGTAGTTCATACCCATTTGGCTTTGGGTCATCAGTAACGTTAAAAGCCTTTCTCTTAGGGAGCTTACCTGGTAGTTTTGGTCTTCTACACTGCCCACTTCCTGCTGTATTATCTGGGAAACGGCCTGTTTTAAAATAGCTTCCTTGGATCCGAAATGATAATTAATCAGCCCATGGGCCATTTCAGCTTCACTGGCAATCTGTCGAGTGGTCATTTCTTCGGGATCAATTCCAGCTTCCAGAAGGTTTAATACAGCATGTATCAGCTTTTCTTTAGGATCTTTCATACTGTAAGTCTAATGATTAATAATCCCTATGTCAAAAATGTTTAAACCATGTATAAAATTATTCATTCTTAGGAAATCGAACAATAATCCAAGCTCCGTTATCATTGACGAATTCTACGGAACCTTTTAATTGGGCCGCTAAAGAAGGGATGAGTTTTTTTCCTAGACCACACTCTTCATCTTCAGGGTAACCGGGGCCGTTATCTCCAATTTTTAAAACGAAATTTTCATCAATAGGCAGTAACTCAATGAATAATTTTGGTGATGGATGATTGTTGAATGCATATTTAAAACAGTTAACCAATCCTTCATTAATAATTAGCCCTATGGAGGTGGCCCGTTTGTTATGAACTAATATGGGTTCTTCTTGACATATAAACTCCCATTGCATCTGCTTTGAATGGTGGCTCTCTAAAAGAGATTCTACCAATTGAGTTATGTATTCATTGATGTTCAACTTATCGGAATAATTACTGGTAAAAAGAAGATCCTGAACCAAAGAAATGGACAGAATCCGTTGGTTTAACTTATTACATTCATTGTATACCAATTCATTATCAATTCGGTTGGATTGCAGCTGGGTAATGCTTTTTATCAGATTTAAGTTGTTTTTTACACGGTGATGAATTTCTCTTAATAGTAGTTCCTTTTCTTTCAAGGCTTTGGATAGTGCTGCTTCTGTGGATTTTCTTCGTTGAATTTCCTCTTTCACCTGAGTAAAAAAATCACTTAGGTAACCTAATACAGATCCTAATAATATACCGGATATTTCTGCCATCATTTTACTTTCAGGAGAGTAATTCAAATGCCCTAAGAAATAAAACAGCAATAAATTTGCTGGTAGGGCTAAAGAGCCGGAAATAAACCCGCCTAAAAACCCAAAGGATAAAGATATCGAGATAACAGGAAGTAATACGATATAGTTATTTGAGACTCTAAGTTTTCCACCCAATGCTAAAATCACAAAAATATAGACCAGTAGTGAGACTGTTACCATTGTCCAACGGTGTTTGCGGAAAAGAGAGTCATGAACTTTGCTTATGTTGAGATCAACTATGGATTGGCTATTCTTTTTTAACACAATACTAAAAGTTTAATAGCAAAATGATCAGAAGGAAAGGTAAAGTTTGAAAATCTTATTGAACTGTGATATTGTTAGTTGAGAGATAAAACTATGATAAAAAATAAAACAATAATTATTGTGGAAGATGAATTGCTTGTTGCCCTGGAAATGCAGGAAAGCCTGCAGCATCAAGGTTATCATGTCCCTGAGATTGTCACTTCAGCTGAAGGTGTATTAGCGTCTGTTGTTAAACACAAACCTCATTTGGTTATAATGGACATTAATCTAGGAAGTTTTGTCGATGGCATTGATACTGCCCAACGTATGAAAATCCTTGGGAATACCGCCATTGTATATCTTACAGCCTATGGTGATGAAAAAACCCGGGAAAGAGCCATGAATACTCATCCTAAAGATTACCTGGTTAAACCAGTGAGCGATGATCTTCTTCATAGAGCTGTTGCCCGGGCGTTGGAATAGGCTTTAGTGAATAATAAAAACTACAGATACTGCCGTTAATACTCCAAGAAAATAATTAATAAATCTTTTATACTTACCTTCTTTGATCCATTTTTTTAATATGGAACCAAATCCAGCCCAAAGAGAAATGGATAGTGGACATATAATTAGAAAACTTAATAGGATAAATCCCGCTGATCTGAAGAATAATTCCCCCTCCAGTGGATAAACTGACATGGCTGTGATGGTCATGATATAAGCCTTGGGGTTGAGGTATTGAAAGGCCGCACCCTGTAACAAGGACATTGGACGATTCTTTTGGGTCTCGTCACTTTTATCACTACGGGGAAAGGCTATTTTTATCGCTAAAAAGAGTATATATAGGCTTCCGGATATTTTTAAAATATTCTGTATGATGGGAAAGCGGTTAAAAAGAATTCCCAGTCCAAGAGCACTAAGCAAAAGCTGGCTTAATATGCCCAGTACAATTCCTATAATAAAGGGTAAGGATCGCTTAAAACCAAATTGAGCACCCGAAGCTGTTAGCAGCATATTGTTGGGGCCGGGAGTTATGGTCATGGTTAACACAAATAGAATAACCGGTAGAATTATTTTTTCCATATAGATGTACCTCTTTTATCTTTTAATCATTATCAAAGAAAACAGATGGCATAAACAGATACAAAAAGTTGACAATGCAAGCATAACAGATTAGGCTCAATCTATGAAAACTCCAAATGTAAGTGGTTTCCTCTATGAGAAAATAGCAGCCCAAATGGCTCAAGCAATGGATGAGGGTATTATTCCTCTGGGTAGTAAACTGCCCTCGTTGCGCAAAATGTGTGGTCGTTATAATTGTGCTCTTTCTGTGGTTATGCAGGCCTATGAAATGCTAGAGGCTCAAGGTCGGACCATTGCGGTGGAGAAATCGGGGTTTTTTGCCTCTAGCCCCAAAAAAAGTCCTCTGCCGACACCCCAGAATGAAGTTTTTTCTATGAAGTCTGAAGATGTCAAACCCCTGAGTATCCTTGGCCGTATCGTCGAAGCCAGTAACGATAAAAGCATAGTTCCTTTGGGGGCTGGAGTTCCTCACGAAAGCCTGCTTCCTATAAATCCATTAAAACAAATTATTTCCTCTGTGGTAAAAAATCAGTCTCATCTATTAAGTGAATATAGCGATGAGGCGGGCAATCCCCAGCTGCGCAGTGAGATAGCCCGGTTGATGCTGCAGAGGGGTGTATCTTTGTCGATGGATGATATTTTAATCACCAATGGCTGTACCGAGGCATTATCTCTGGCCATACAAAGCTGTTCTGGTCCGGGAGACGTTATAGCTCTTGAGAGTCCTGTCTTTCCAGGTATCATTCAATTAATCAATCAGCTGAAACGACGTATCATTCCCATTCCAACTTCGGTTAATCAGGGGATGGATTTAAAACGTTTAGAAGAGGTTTTGGCATTGGGAGAAGTGAAGGCTGTGGTTATGACCGGCATTTATCAGAATCCTTTGGGTTTTGTAATGGATCAAAGCCATAAAAAAGCCGCCGTGGAGCTGGTCAAAAAACATGATGCTATATTGATTGAGGATGACATATATCACGATTGTTCCTTTCTTCAAAAAGAGGAACGGTCTATTAAAGGTTTTGATGAATCGGGAGATGTGATCTATTGTTCTTCCTTTTCCAAAAGTGTAAGTCCTGCAATGAGAATCGGTTGGTTGGTGGGGGGTAAAAAACACCGGAGCTGCAGAAATCTGAAAATGGCCCTTACCCTGGGCAGCAGTCCTATTTTTCAACAAGCCATGGCAGAGTATCTTCAGTCTTCCCGTTATGAAAAACATATCTTAAGGCTTCAAAAAACCATGGCCAGACAAGCGCAGGAAATCACCCAATTATTGATAAAGGATATGCCCCGGGGATCCGCCATTACGCAGCCGGAGGGTGGCTATTATCTCTGGGTAGAACTGCCCGGGGAGGTGGATACCCTGGTTCTTTTTGAGCAGGCTCTCTCCCGGGGAATAAGTATGGTACCGGGGCAGGCATTCAGTCTAGGCGAACGGTTTAACAACTGTATCAGAATAAGTTTTGCCTCACCCATAGATGATCAGATTCGCCGAGGGATAACAGAATTAGGACAGATTATTAAATCTCATATTGGTCAAACGTAAAGGTTTCTGTGGTTTATTTAGAGATTTTATACAGATCTTCTGTGGATGCAGAAAGTTCGACTGTTTTAATGAATTGTAGCTGCAATGATTTTCTTAATGTGAATTTCTTAAACAACTTTAAACTGGCGGAATTTCCCCGGGTAATGGATAATTGTATGTTTTCAATGTTCTTGTTTATTAACAATTTATCTAATTCACTTAACAATTCCATGGCGATGTTTTTTCTACGATATTCCGGATCTACACAAATTTGCCATATAAAAACTGAAGATTCTTGTATGGACTGCATCCCTCCCAGGAAACCGATAATGCTATCTGATTCAACATAAACATATGAGGTCTCTGAATGGAAACTGCTGAGCATCCAATAGATATATTCATGATGAGCAAGAACATAGGGTTTAGATTTATTCAACAGTTTCATAACTTTTTGAATGTCAGTTTCGCAAAATTCTCTAACCATGGTTTTATCCCGATCTCCCTTCTAGCAAATTCAGCTTCCTATTTGAAAAAATCCCACCTTTAGTTTCATAATCAAAACTACTGCCATCAATATTCAATGAAACACCGCCTGCGTTGTGTAAAATAAAGGATGCTGCCGCTTGCCCCTCCATGGAACATCCATAATCGATAAAGCCTTCAACTCTTCCTCTGGCAACATTACATATACTTAATGCAGGACCAATCCAGGGCAAGGCTTTTTTACAGCTTTCCATTTCAAAAGACCAATTATCCAGGTAGAGCTTAATTTTTTGGGGATGGGCACTAAACCCAAAGGCTAGAAAAGAATCCTTTAATTTGCTTACATCGGATACTCTAATTTCTGAGTTATTTAAATTGGATTTATCTATGCTTTCCTCGGTGTAGAAGTATTCCTTTGTAATAGGATTAAAAACATGGGCTTCGACAATTTTGTTAGACACTTCTTTAGCCATGGAAATCGAAAAAAAAGGTTCCCCAAAGATAAAATAGCTTGTCCCATCAATTGGATCCAAAATCCATCTTGTCTTTGAAGACTTTTTCTGCTCTGACGATTCTTCAGAGAAAATAGAATCTTCTGGATACTCTGATTCCAAAAAATGCTTTAAATAAAGATCAATTTTTAAATCATATTCAGAGCGTAAATGTAATCGTTCTTTTTCATCGTATTGCTGAATTTTATAAAACCCCTGTTCTAAAATCATTCCAGCGGCATGTATGGCTTTTCTTATCTTTTTATTCATTTTTCTTTAGTTGTATTGTCCCTGTTCAATTTTTTCTCCTGCTTTTTTTCGTGGGCTATTGCATGAAATAGCCCACTATTACTGAAGCGTAAGTAAATCCTCTTCTGCATATTTATTATGTCCAGGTAATGATTTTTTTAATTTCCAACATTTTATAGCCTCTTCTCTACTGGAATTTGGATTAGCTTTGAAATAGTCTCTGGTATATTGATTGTACTCAAATTGAGAGGAGATCTCCCTTTTCTTTCCATTTTTCTTTTCATCAATAATCCTATTCCATTGAGAAACCGCCATCTCATAACTTTCCCCCGAATGGCCCTTCATCCAGTTCATAAAGGGTACATTAAATTTGAAATGATCACCAATTACGGATTTAAAAAAAGCCCTATGTGCCTCATCGTTCTTGTAACCCTGGGGGATCTTTGCTTCGAGGCTGATGGGACTATTGGAGGTTATTTTCTTTTCGCTTTTATTTTTTACCGGAAGAATTATTTTCCCGGTTTTCAAGTAATGGTGTATTCTCTTGGTTAATTCTTCCTTACTCCCAGCTGCTGGCAGATCGTTTTTTTTGCAAAAGTTAAAGAGCTCTTCTTTGAGCCAATAATAATTGATGAATTGATCTGGATTTATTTTCATATCCAATTTTGGTCTCATTGGTGTTTCCATCCTGTTGAATTATATAAAATAAGTTTTGTCCTATGGCTAATCATTATAGCTGTTTTTTAAAGTTAAGGGTTTCAAGTAAATCATAGGAGCTGACACCAACTTGTTTATATTCCCTATTAATGTAGAACGTATATTCTAACACCATATAACCAAAGAATCTCCCGGAAAAAGAGCCTTTTTTCCGGGAGATTCTACCATTTTCATGGATTTTTTTTCTTAGGGGTTAAGCCCCGTTATTTTGTCAATCATAATACACCTCCTGCGCTTCCTGGCCATTGAAGCATGGTTGATTCCGGTAAACAAAGAATATGGCCATGAGCTCTTTTTGAAAAGGGAAAGTTTAATTCCACTTTATTTTTATTAGAAAAGGGTAAAAAATGATTACAAGGCAATTTTCCCCTTTACTTTTTAAAAAACTACGATATAGTAAACTCAACCTAATCATTGATGGAGGAATCATACATGGATAATCGGTTAATAATATCACTCAAGCCAATTTACAACAGGATTGAAGCTGCCTGATTAGGGGAAGAGAAAACATCTACCCTCATATAATCAGGCAAGTCGTAGCGGTCTATTATATCGAGGTTGTTTTATGTCCTATGTTAGAGCGGAGGAGTATTTACCTCCCGAATTAATCAAAGAAATACAGAAGTATATTCAGGGTTCACAAATTTATATTCCCGGCGATAATGATAAAAGATTATCCTGGGGAGAAAAGAACGGAACTAAAGAAAAACTGCGTCTTCGGAATGCAGAGATAAAACGTTTGAAGTCTGAGGGATGGACCATAGATTCCCTGGCCGATAAATATTATCTTTCTACAGACAGTATTCGAAAGATACTTTATAAAAAGAGAGAGTTCAGGAAGTCGGCTTAGGATGTTCAAAATTAATTTACCAATTGAGGGGGCTGTCGCAAAAGCCCCCTTTTGTTTGCCCAGCAAAACTGGCAAACCCGATCTCTTGAAAGATAGAGTGACACCTTGATCAGGGGAAGTCAATTCAATTCTTTTTTCCTGGTCATCAATCTCATGGACCCAACAATGGCCAGTATGATGGATATCAATATCCAGGTTCCCGCACTGGCTTTACCAAAACGGCCGCCTGGACCAAAGGCCAGGTACATTATGTAATAGGCGGGAGTTAAGCTTTCCCTGGCCTGTGCAAAGCGCATGTAGCCACCGTTGTATACAAAGGGTTCATCAAAGAGCTGCAGGCAGTATAGAACGGTGATGGTTGAGGCAAAAAGTATCACAGGAACCAATAGCGGTAGAGAAATTTTAAAGAATTTTTTTATTGCTCCTGCACCGTCGATGGAGGCATTTTCATAATACTCCTGGGGAATTCCCAATAAACCGGTGTAATAGAGTAATACATTCCAACCGATGAATTTCCAGTTTAGCAGGAGGGTCATTACGCTGTTGCTGTCATTTAGGGGAATGATATCTAGAATCTTTTGTGTCAGAGCGGAGCTACCTACGACTTCAGGATCCCAGGTGATAAAATAAAACAGAATAACCAGCCCAATCCCGCTGAACATATAGGGTATCAGTAATAGAGCCTTGCTGCCGGTTTTAAAGCGCTGAGAAAACAATTTATTATTTAGTAATGCTGCCGCGGGCAGTGCAATAAGATGTGGTAAAACCCCGCCGAATAGTAATAATAGTAGGGCATTTTTCAATCCTATTTGGAAATAGACATCCTTGGTAATCATGTTTACATAGTTCTTAATGCCCTTAAACTCCTGTATGCCAAAGGCATTGCTTTTGGTAAAAGATATAACAAAGCCCACCAATACTGGATATAAATAGAATATTCCAAAGAGAATTAAAAAGGGTAGCAGTAGTAAATAGGGTAGGGATTTTTTAGACTTTATGCTCATTCTTTCGTCTCCTCAATGGGAATAACTTCCCCATATTCCATCCGTTCCAGGTTAAGAACCAGCCAGCTTTGGGAAACCCTGAAGACCCGGGCGTGGTCCGATGTGTGTCTTGTATAAATAATGGATGGTGTAAAGCCCAGATCTTCCATGGTTTCCACATAGGCCTGGTGATTTACACTTCTCTCCCGGGAGACCAGCCAAATATGTTCCTTTCCTTCAAGGTATTGCTGAATATTATGGGTAACAACCACTTTCTCTCCGTAGGCCTTGTAGTTGAAGTTCGATTGGGAATCTTCCGCCAGATAAACCACATGTTGTTTCTCCGGAAGTAGTACCGCTATGGGGCTGAGGGTCAGTTCTCCAAAATGTACCACCACATCGTCGTCGCTTCCGTTATCCCTGATATATTGAACTATTTCGTCACTGGGGCCGGAGAATCGCAGTGTATATATTCCCAATAGGGCCGGCAGGCAAAAGAGTAAAAAAATAGCCGGCATTCCGAAACGGAATTTATTCTTTTTTAAGGATCCAATTCCCAAAGCAAGGGCGGCAAAAAAGGGAGCATAAAGGGGAAGCATATACCTGTCAATTAACATGGGCTGTACTTTAATAGAATAGAAATAGGCTGTCAGAGTTACTGCGCACATCAAGAAAAGGGTCAAAAATATTATTTCACCGGACTTTTCTTTGCGATTTCTATAAAAACCGATAGCCATTAAGACGTAGGCAAATACCGTGAGAAAGGGAGCATAGGCAGAACTGTTGAATTTCAATTTATAGGGTAATGAAAGGCATTCTACCAGGGTGACCATGGTTGGTTCTGGTATCCAGAATCCCTGAGAGTGGGCTGATACCCGGTCAAAAAACACTGAAATCCAGGGAATAAAACTTATCAGAACCATTATTCCTGAAAGTATTAAATAAATAACCTTCTTTTTAGGTTGCTTGGAGAATAATAGTCTTATACCTATGTAGAGGTATATAAAAAAGGCCCCCATGGCAGAAAAGTAATGCAGATATATCGATAGAATGGCGCAGATCGTTGTTAATATCAAATCTTTAATTTTGCCATCCTTCATATAGAGGTAACCCCAAAAGGCCGTTCCTCCAAGGGCAAACATGGCCCAACCATAGGTTCGTACTTCCTGTGCATAGGAGATAATGTAGGGGGCGGTCAGCAATAATAATGCATATAAGGCGGCTTTGGTCGGACCCATAATACGGCGGACTGGTCCCAGTCCAAGGCCAATGGCGGTGGCCCAGATGGCTAATACGGAAAAAAACCGGAACATCCAGCGGCTGGTACCAAAGATTTGAGTAAAAACTCTCAAGGCTAAATAATAGAGGGGAGGGCTGAAGTCTTCCGCTCCAAGATGCCAAATATCCCTGAGGGAATTCCCCGCCATGGCCACGGAAAAGCCCTCGTCGGCCCAATAGCTTTCATGGGTCAATCCTATGAGGGTTAATATTGGTGCCAATAGAAGAACCGCTGCCCATAGTACTTGTGCATCATTTTTCTTGATCCACGGAATAATCCGATCATTCAAATTTATCATTAGTACTTAATACTCCCTGCGGTGATATTGGATATTAGCTGTTTTGAAAAAAATAGAAAAAGCAGAAGTAAAGGAATTAAACCGATGTATAGGGCCATAAAGGCTGGAAAAAATTGATTCTGATTAAAGGTGAAGTCAATAACAACCTGTAAGGTCATCTTTGCTCTTTGTGATAAAAAAATCATTGGTTTTAAATATTCATTCCAAGCGTCGATGCCTGTTTTTACCAGAAGAATTACCACCGCAGGTTTTACAATGGGTGTAACGATTCTGAAAAGTATAGACATTTGAGATGCCCCATCTATCATGGCTGCGTGAATCAAATCATCGGTGAGATTGTTTACCATATACTGTCGGATTAAAAAAATTCCCAGCCCGTTTCCCGCTGCGGGGATTACCAATCCCCAAACCGTGTTAGTCCAATTTAGAAAAGATACAATTTTAAAAAGAGGAATAATAATTAGGAAATCTGGAATAACCATGGAAAAAATGACCAGAGAAAAAATGAGCCGTTTAAAGGGAAATTCAAACTTGGCTAAGGCATAGCCTCCCATCATACTTACGACAAATACCAATAGGCAACGCAGGAGGGTTATCCTGATGGTGTTCAGCATATTCCCCCAGAATGTGGGAATGGCCCAATTTAGAGAGGAGCTGAGAGAGGAAAAGACATCTGGCCGGTTTATAATTCGGAACATCTTGAATGAAGGACTGGAGATCAATATCACCAAGATTAATATAGGAATTGCTTGAAAAAAGGTGTTTATATTTTTCTTTGTAAACCATTTATTCAATGTATAACTCCATTAAATATTGTGCATAACGAACGTTATACTTTGGAGAATACTTTACCATTGGTTATTTTCTAAAGCAAGCAATATTTATAAAAGTAAGAAAAAATAATAGGTTATTTGTTCTTAGAAAGAATCAGATTAAAAAGATC
>JAQICO010000371.1 GCA_027858495.1 Spirochaetaceae bacterium | reverse complement strand
CAGTATATCCATCCCAATGCAACCTCGGCGGGGGGGGTGGGGAAGTTCATTCTGCTGATCGCCCAAAAAAGGATTGGCCATTAAGAAACTGCCTAGTAACAGCATAAAAAAAACTGCTTTGAATTTATTCATGCCAAATATAGGCCTCAACAGGAATGTAGGTTTCTAATCCCGGTTTCCATTGCTCATAGATCGGGTTATCACTTGGAGCGCCCCAGGGATCATAATAAACCGGAAAATCGGAATTCTCTTCCAGGGTATAATTGAAAGAACCTGGTTGTGAAAACTGCACGGGATTGTCTTCCGCATAGGCTATTGCACAAAAGAATGTAGGGTCATAGGTGGCTAAATAGATTTCACCTTGGGGGAAATCATCCAGGGTGATGAAAAAGCGGTACACCATATGTTCTTCTTCTACAAAAACCTGGAACTGGCTTATTGCTTCCACCTTATAACGTTGATTTCCCTGGCGGATCAATTGGAAATAATTATATTTTGCAAGGTTGATAAAAGCGTTATCATGAATTTCCTGGGTTTCAAAGTCGTCAAAATCTCCACTGCTGTCTAAATCGTAATCAAAGCATATCTCCTGAGTGAAATAAACATCAAAAATCCAATCTACCCAGACTCCAACAAGGCGATCCTGCTGAACCTCCAGGGTATATCGATTAGCAAAAAACATATGGGGATGGGCTGCTAGATTCTGGATAAATAATAGACCGACTAAAGAAAATATGAATCTTTTCAAGGGCTGTCTCCAGGCTTTTACATTAGATCCCCCGACTATTTGTTTTGAGAGAATCCATTTCGGGAATATGCTCTTAATTGAGATTACCTGCTAAATTGCTGAAGGTCAAGCTTTCATTTTGGATTCTTGATTTTCTTCTCAATTTATTGGCTTATATCAAATGCCTGACAAATCCCATATAAAACCCCATTCCACCACCCAGCACAAAAATATGCCAAATTACGTGACTGTAGGGCATCTTCTTCAGTAGGTAGAAAATGATTCCCAGGCTATAGCAGGCTCCTCCAATGGTGATCCAAATTAACAATCCCTGGGGTGCAAGTTCACGCAGGGGTTTTAGTACAATGAAGATCAGCCAGCCCATGGGCAGATATAATAGATCTGAAAGAATATGTACTCCCTTGGTAAAAAAGGTTTTTAAAATAATTCCAAACAGAGCAAATCCCCAGGCTAATCCAAAAATCAGCCATCCCCATGGTCCTCTTAGGGTAATTAGGGCTATGGGTGTATAGGTTCCTGCAATAAGCAGATATATGGAGACCTGATCCATGGCTCTAAATACGGTGTTGAGTTTGGGGTGGTCGGTAAAGAGATGGGTCAGAGAAGAGGTGAGATACAACAACACCTGGAAGGAACCATAAATAGAAAAGGCTACATATTGCCAAACGGTGCCGTTCCTCATATGGGTCATTGCAAGTAAAAAGACTAATCCAGCTATGCTTAATCCTGCTCCGATAGAATGGGTCATGCTGTTTAGCTTTTCTTCAAGGCTGTGGTCCAATTCATCTATGGATTTTAAAGAGGCTGTATTCATAATAGTACTAAATTATATAGGGGAGATAAAAAAAGTAAAGACGGTAATAAATACTAGTAGATTTATTAATTGAAATTTTCTGTGATATCAGGGAATTCCTAGGAGAATAATGGATTCTCCTTCTAGAAATAGTACGGTCTTTTGCCTATTATGATTGTCATGTTAATCTATCTTATTCGCCATGGGCAAACTCAATGGAATTTAGAAAAACGTATGCAGGGGCAAATGGATTCCCCTCTTACCTCCCAGGGAATCACGGATCTTCAGGCTTTGGGACAGTTTATGAAAAACAAAAAGCTCCAGGGTGTTTATGTGAGTCCAATAGGAAGAGCTTTAACTTCGGCTCAAACTATTTTCCCCAATGCATCTTTAAATCCACTTGAGGATCTAAAAGAAATAGCTCTGGGGGATTGGGAGGGAAAATCCTATGAAGAGGTACAGGTCCCTGAAATTAATGATGAAGAGAATTTTTGGGGGAAACCACATCTTTTCAAAGCAAGGCCCAATGGTGAATCATTTCTCGATGTCCAAACACGTTCGGTTAATGCTTTAAATCATCTTATAAAATCCCATGAGAATAACCACCAAATAGCGGTGGTAAGCCATACTGTGGTTATTAAATCTTTGCTGCATCATTTTGAAGGAAGAGAGCTGGATCGATTTTGGGATCCTCCATCCCTCTATCCAGCCAGTCTATCGGTCATGGACTTTAGAGAAGGACAATTTCAACGTATAGTTTTGTACGGAGACATTAGTTTTCAGAATAATCCTTCGGTGGAAGGACCCATATAATAGAGCTGTTAAACTCCCTCGAAAACAACTGAATACTAAACCAGGATGGTGATACTGCGCAGGTCTCCGTGATTAATCACCAGGGCATAACTAAAGGAAACTCCATTGTATTGGCCTGTTTCTATTATTACACTTTGATGTTTATAACTGAATCTGATTTTATGGCCCTGGGAGGCGACCTTATATGTCTGCAACGGCCTCTTCGGTGATGTTAATTTCAACTATGTTTAAAGTCTCTGGTAGTTTCTTTTCTTGCATCATATTTTTTGCGTTAATATAAGCTTGGCTTTTTATGGATTGCTTCATGTTCAACGCCACATTTTTAATTCTAAATGGCAAAGTTAAACTTCTCAAGAAAAAAGGAGTAATAAAGGAATTAAATTTAATCTTGGGTTTTATTTTGTGGATTTATCACAACAAATCGGCCCTCAAAGCTTGCCAATATTTCTCTTTTTGACTCCACATGGATTTCAGCCCCGATGTTTAATCTAGCTTTCCCGAATCGTTGATACATCCGTTGAATTTTATTTAAATCTAAAGAGAGGTCTTTGCTTTCAGCGGTAAAATCTTCTAAAACAGGCTTTAAATATTCCACCTGGCTATCTTGAATTACAATGATTGCCCGAGGATCTATTTCTTCCATGATGCATTTCACTCTTGCCCAAGCTGCTAATATGAGAAGAGAACTAATGCTTCCCCCAAAAACCGAGTTTCTATGGTTGATATGGTAGAGATAGGGGGCCTGCACTTTGACCTCCTTCTGGGTTATCCCTTGGATTTTGAATTTTAAGGCATTAACAATGGGAATGTGTTCATTTACGTACTGTTGGAGTTCTTTGTAATCAATCATTTTTTATTCCTTCTTATTTCTTTTATCCACTGGATAGGAGGTTTTCCGAAGTATTGTTTAAATTCCCTGCTAAACTGTGACACACTTTCATAGCCTACTCTTTCTGCAAGCTGATAGGATTCAAGTCTGTATTTGTCATATAAGCAATTTATGCATAAAAAGCATGAAAAGGATAGATATATGCTAAAAAACAGGGCAAGTAGGTAGTATTAAGCAAGAAAAAAGCTGGATTAAGTAAATCTATTGAAAGATATAGCTATACAATTCTCATATCAAATTATAGGAGGATGAATTTTTCTTGGAATAGTTGATAAAATTTCAAGAAGTATTCAACATAACAATGAAGTTAAACCAACAGTTGGAAAGGGTTAGCCAATCGGTGAAACAAAAAATCCCCCAATTGGCCAATATCTTTGAAAGTGATTTAGGTAACAGGGTGGCTAAACGGTTTGGATTGGCATTTACCCTGCCCGAGAATCTCAGACCTTATTATGAGGAAATCGGTGTATCCCTTTCAAAATATAACGGAAACCATAGTTTCAAACTTCCTGTACCCGGTACTTTTATTGTTGACCAGCAAGGGATTATTCAGGGACTTTTTGTGGATTATGACTAAAGACTTATGGAACCCGATGAGATACTTAAAATACTGGATACCCTAGGTGAAACAATATAAAAAGCTATCAAATTTAACATAATAGGAGTAAGTTATATAGAGATCATTCCATGGAGGATACAATGGGAAAAGAGAAGAGTTCCAAAAAAGAAGATAAAAAGAAACCAGCTAAAACCCTAAAAGAAAAAAGAGCAGAAAAAAAGCAGAAAAACAATAACGGAAATAATGTGTTACCCTAGTTGTTCCTTTACAATCCCCGGTGCTGCTTGAATCGCTTCGGCAAGTTTACTAGGGTCTTTTCCCCCTGCCTGAGCTAAACGAGGATGTCCGCCACCGCCTCCTCCAACAATTCGGGCAACGGGGTTGATTATTGCTCCAGATTTAATACCCCTATCTACCAGATCATCGGAAACTGCCACCACCACATTTGCCTTTCCTTTGGCTTCGGTTGCCAGAACCACCACGGCACTGCCCATCTTGGGACGGAGACAGTGGGCCAGGTTTTTTAAGGCCTCTGCGCTGGTACCTTCAATAAGCTTGCAGATGATTTTGATATTGTTGTAAATTTCATTACTATACGTCTCCGCTGATTGGATCATCTCATCGGCGTTGTAGGTTAGGAGTTTGTCCCTCAACTGGTCTTTCTCCTTGACCAGGGCCTTATATTTTTCCTGAAGGGATGATACCCGTTCCGGTGTTTCTTCTGCGGGACATTTTAATGCCGCAGAGATGTCTTTCACCAGGTCTTCCTGTTGATTGATATAATTAAAGGCTCCCATACCGGTGACACCTTCAATACGGCGGATTCCTGCTGAGATACTTCCTTCCGAAAGAATCTTAAAAAGTCCGATATCTCCGGTTGCTTTTACGTGGGTTCCTCCGCAGAGCTCCATAGAATAGTCTCCCATGGAAACTACCCGTACTTTATCTCCGTATTTTTCACCAAAGAGAGCCTGGGCTCCCTTGGCCTTTGCTTCCTCGATGGGTAAAACTTCTGTCACCAGTTGGTAGTTGGCCTGAATCTTTTCGTTCACCTTGGTTTCCACCAGACGTATCTGCTCCGCAGTCATACCCTCGAAATGGCTGAAGTCAAAGCGATAGAGTTCGGGAGAAACCATGGACCCCTTCTGCTGCACGTGATCTCCCAGTACATCCTTCAATGCCTGATGCATCAGATGGGTGGCCGAATGATTTTTCTTAGTGCGGTCACGCTTGGTACTATCCACCTGGGCTTGAGCCTCTCCTCCGGAGATCTCTCCGGATATAATCACTGCAAGGCTTACGTTCTGTCCGTCTATTTTCTGGGTGTCCAGCACCCTTAGAGTAAAGCTCTCAGCATTGATGGTTCCACAGTCTCCCACCTGTCCGCCCGATTCTGCATAGAAGGGTGTCTGGGTTAACATCACCTGATAAATATCTCGCTGTTCTTCATCCTCTTCACCGGTGGGACGGTAACGGGCGATCTCTACTTCTGTCTCTGTGTGGTCATATCCCAGGAAGGGGGCATTGTCGCTTTCTTTAAGAATGACCCAGTCGGCGGTCACTGTCCCGACGGTTTCCCTGGATCGTTCTTTGGCTGCTTCGAGCTCAGTTTGATAGGCCTTCATGTCGATGGTAAATCCTCGTTCTTCAGCCATCTGATTGGTCATATCTACGGGGAAACCGTATGTGTCGTATAGTTTGAAGGCGTCGACTCCAGAGATTATCCCACCCTTTTTAAGATCCTTGGCAAACTCATCAAAAAGAAGAATCCCCCGGTCCAGATTCTTTTTAAAGCTGCTTTCCTCGCTCTTTATTACCTGGCGGATAAAATCCAACTGACCGGGTAATTCGGGAAAGGTTTCTCCGTAGAGTTCACATAGGGTTTCTAAGAGCTTATATAGGAACGCATCGTCCAAACCAATCATCCGTCCGAATCGTGCTGCTCTTCTGAGTACTCGGCGTACCACGTATCCCCGACCAACATTGGATGGCAGGGCACCGTCGGCGATGCTAAAGGTTATCATTCGAATATGGTCGGCTATTACTCTATGAGGTGTTCCTTCGGGACCCTGCTGGTAGGGTACACCGCTGAGCTGAGCTACCTTATTCAATATAGGTAGAAAAATATCTGTGTCATAGTTGGTCTTGGTATTTTGTATGATGGAGGTGAGCCGTTCAAAACCCATTCCGGTATCGATATGTTTTGCTGGTAGATCTTCCAGGCTGCCGTCCTGTTTGCGGTTGTGTTGAATGAAAACCAGATTCCAAATTTCAATGACGTCTTCGTGGTCGGCATTGACCAGCTTGGCGCCGCTTTTATCGGGAGTTCGGTCATAATGGATTTCTGAACAAGGACCGCAGGGGCCCACTTCTCCCATTTCCCAGAAGTTATCCTTCTCGTCAAATCGAAGAATACGGTCTTCCCCAAATCCGGAAATTCCCTTCCATAGTTCCATGGCTTGGTCATCGGTTTTATAAACGGTAATATATAGACGCTCTTTGTCTAGCTTAAAAACTTGGGTAAGTAGTTCCCAGGCCCAGGTCATGGCCTCTTTTTTGTAATAATCACCAAAGGACCAGTTTCCCAGCATTTCAAAAAAGGTATGATGATAGCCGTCTCTTCCCACTTCTTCCAGGTCGTTATGCTTTCCTGAAACCCGGATACATTTCTGGGTATCGGCTGCCCGGGTGTATTTCCGGCTGCCATGGCCCAGGAACACATCTTTAAACTGGTTCATTCCGGCGTTGGTGAACATCAAAGTTGGGTCGTCCTGGGGCACCGCTGGTGCCGAAGGAACAATGGTATGGTCTTTGGACTTAAAAAAGTTCAGGAATTGTTTTCTAATTTCTTTGGATGTCATCATATCTTCTTGTCCTGAGGTAAAATCTGACCGTTTCCCCATGGGAATTCGGTCTGGAAATAATAGGCTTTAAGAGGGGATATGGTCAAGCCGGAGCTTCAATTGGCTTGACAGAAAAAAAGGGGCCCTTTGCAAAAGCCCCTTGGATTATTTATTTCACCCTTTGGTAGTAAAATAGGGTAGTACCATGTTCTCCGTCATCGGTATAGCTGGCTTCCCCGGTTTCATCCACAGCAAGTCTGCTAAACCCGGAAAGACTTTCTGCAGCGCTCCAGCCTTGGCCGTCGCTGTAATTCTCAAAGGATAAAGTCAGATCGCTTCCTGTAGCTTCTGCTTGGGCATCCGATACAAATTGGGGTATAAAAAGGGGGTAATAGAGCGCTCCTCCACCCCAGGGCTCTCCATGGGTGGTTCTTCCTATGTAGAAAGAATCATCCTGGTCAAAAACTAGGGTTACGGTGGAGGTTTTCAATCCATCGATATATCCATGGTTAACAGGTAAATCATCTGTGCTTATGGCAAAAACATAGGTTTCAGAATCCAGTGTTTCATTTATACCCACGTATAGGGGAAGATAGGTTATTCCTATTACAGGTGTTCCTGTTGGAAAATAGCTTGGATCTTCAAGATTCCATGACCGTACAAATTCTGTTCGAGTGGAGTGATTCCCGTCCCAATTGGAGATATCCCCGTCCCAATAATAGGCGGAGTTTAGGGTTTCCACCAGAAGAGAGACTGTAATTGTATCGTCCAGAGCATAACTGGTGGAACTGGGCAGGAAGGTGGTTTCTTGAGTTTCCCCTGAATCGCCGGGGTAGTATATGTAATCCTTCTGAAGATAGTCATAATCTCCAGGCTCGGACCACTCATCTGTTACTGCATCCAAATAGCCGATTCCGTCGACTTTGGTATATACATGCCTTGCGTTGATGTCGTCATAACAGTGGCCCTTGATTCCTACCCCACCGGTGATTTCGATATTGATGATTCCAAATTCCAGGGCAGTCTGGTCTTCTCGGACATTCAACTTTACAGATCCGCTGAATGCAGCATCTATATCTCCTGTTAAATTCACCGTTTGATTCACAGCAATGCTGGCCAGGGCCGAGCCTCCCCCGCCATAGCTGTCAAAAAAGCGGATTTCCGTGAAATGGACCTGTATGCCGTCTACTATAAGATATTCATAGCCCTGAGAATTAAGGGTGAATACTGCGATGATAAAAAACAAAATAGAAATAATTTTTTTCATTCCCTTTCCCCCTAATCCAGTGTCTTAATTTCTAATGTAGCTTCAATGCTATTGTAGCTATAGCTGGTTTCTTCGTCTTCAAAGAGACCACAGCTGTAGATCAGGGCGATTATTGCAAGGAACGCAACAATTTATAAAATACGTTTGATTGTATTCATGGATACTCCTCCAAAATGGCTTAACTCTAATTATTAGAGATCAAAGAGTAAAAGGCAATTTTTTAGCTGCATCATGGAATAAAAAGGGCAGCTCTGATGTGGTTTTTTTTGTATATTGCATATTACACGGTTGGGATATTAA
>JAQICO010000459.1 GCA_027858495.1 Spirochaetaceae bacterium | reverse complement strand
AGACTCAATATAAGAAAAATAATTATAATCAATAATAAATTTAAAAGGGCAGCCCCCAAAATAAACAGTATTTTCTTCAACATTTGATTCATGATTCATCCTCTTTTTGTGTCTTTTTTTTATTTATTACAGAGATTACAAAGGTGATAAAAATAACAACGGCCCCAATGGAAATAGCCGCATCGGCTACGTTAAAGGTGGGAAAACGTTCCCAGCCAAAAATGCCGTAAAATTTTACATCCACCCAGTCCACCACTCCATCGGGTCGAAAGATTCGGTCAATAAGATTACCAATGCCCCCACCTAGAATCAAAGCAAGCATCCAGATTTGTAATTTCGTAAACCCCTCTTTTTCCCAGTTATAAATAAGATAACCAAGATATCCCATAACAATTAAAGGAAATATCTTAAAAAAGATTAGACGCATAACAACAGAAGAGTCCTGACCAATACTCAAAGCTACACCTAGATTTTTCACATGGATAAACCGTAAAAAATCACTCCCTATAACATTGATAAAACTACTCCAGTCATAGGCGGGTATTAATTTAACAATCCATGCCTTGGTAATTTGATCCAATAAAACGATGGAAAAAGCCAACACAAAGGGTAACCAACGATTCTTATTCATCCAATCTCCTTATAATCCAGTGGGTAAATCAATAAAGATGCTATCGATTCCTAATTCTTGCTTCACTCGCTGCGCCATGAGTTTTACTCCAAAGGTCTCAGTGGCATAATGGCCGGCAGCAATCACATTTATTCCCTGCTCCAGACAATAATGATAGGTCTGGTGAGAAGGTTCTCCAGTTATATAAAGGTCGAGCTTTTCATCCACGGCCTGCTCTACCTCCCGGGATGCTCCTCCGGAGACAATCCCAATGGACGTTACCTTTTCTGGTCCAAAATCCAAAAGACTCATATCCTGGGTATTCCCCCAGAGCCCCTTCATAATATCCATGGGGCTCGAAGCCTGGGGCAATGTACCCTTCCAGCCTATTTTAAGCCCGTTATAATCGCCGAAGGGTTCTAAATTTTCCAAGCCTAATAAAGCCGCCATACCGGCATTATTGCCCAATTCATCATGCATATCCAAGGGCAGATGTACCGCATAGAGAGAAAGTTCTTTCTCCATGGCAAAATGTATGCGCTCATAATGACTTCCCCGGAGGGCCAAAGGAACGCCCCAAAATAATCCATGATGAACAAATAATAAATCAGCCCCTTCTCGAGCCGCTCTCTGAAATCCTGCCAGGGAAGCATCAACCGCAAAGGCAATCTTTTTAATAACCCTGTGATCTGGTCCTATTTGAATTCCATTTAGGGACCGGTCTCTACCATGGGTTTCATCAATAGCCAAAATGCTCCGGACCCATCGGTCAAATTCCAGTAATGTCATAGCTCGATTATAGGCTGGCTTTGGCAATCTGTTCAACCATGGTAATAGCTCTGGAATATTTTTTTATTAGGGTTAAGAATAAAGATCAAATCCGCTTGACCACCGCTTCCCTTAATTTTAAACTGTTCTATATTCATGAGAATTATTTTAACGGTCACAATGGTGATTTATTCTATATTTATTTATTCTTGCAAAAGCCCTCCTCAAGAACAACCGGACATCCCTGTAATTGAGATACCCCTTGTAAAATACAGCCTCTTACCGCCCAATATATATCAGACCCATAACAGTCCTGAAAGAATGGCGTTAATCCAACATTATTTCCCCCAAGGAGACATTCAGCACGGAGAAGCTCCGGAGCACCCCTACTGGTCCATGGACCAACAGGAGTTAATAAGTCTTGGAAGAGGGCCGTACCCAAGAGTTTTTGCAGACTTCCAGGCAGTGGGAGATTTTTGGTTCCTGCTAATACAACGACAAAATGATGCAGAACAAGAAATATCTCAGGAGATCTACCGACTGGGATACAAACCCATGGAGCTAACTACTCCCTGGACTTTACAAGGATTTAACAGCTCTCCCCTGGATGAAAAACTCCCTTTGATCATATTAGACCCCGGTCACGGAGGCAGAGATCCCGGCAGTATTGGAGCCAATAACCTGGCGGAGAAAACTTATAACCAACGCCTGGCTGTGGTGGTCAAAGAAGAACTGGAAAACAGGGGCTTTACCGTAATATCTACCTACGACCCTTTGAAAGATCAATTTGTGTCACTCTACGACCGCTGGAGATATTCTTCCTTTTACGGCAGAGCTTTATTTATAAGTCTTCATCATAACTCCAGCCACAATCCTGAGGATCAGGGATTTTCTCTTTTTTACAGTTCACATAGTAAATTAACCGAAGACGAAACAGCCTATGTAATGATAGATGGAGAGGAAAAGCCCTATATAAGCCAAACCATCAGCGGAAGAGATGTATATTTAAATTACCTTGGAAATGGAACGCCTCAGAGACGCCACTTTGAGCGATACAATCCTGACGCAGACTATTATGTCAGGAGCAGACGACCTGCGGATCTGGCTCTGCAGTCCTTTGAATTGAGCCTGCAGCTTTATGGGGAACTGAAATCTCTTGATTTTATGAATCCCTTTTCCTATAACAATAAAATGATCGATGACAGAGATTATCAGGTTTTAGCTAATAATCCCAACAGATCAGTGATAGTGGAAGCAGGATTTTTATCCAATTTACAGGAAGCAAATACTCTGAATGAAACAGATAACCGCCGGGCATTGGCTCAAGCCATAGCCCGGGGAATCGAGACTTATTCCTCCACGGGAACAGTGGCGGATCTATCTTTAAAATAATCGGAAAAACTGATTTTAGGAACCATAATGGCGGGTTTGGCAGGAACGGTGATTTCACTGCCATCCTGGGGACTTTTAATGATTCGGGCCTTCTGAGGACTTTTGGTTTTAAGCTTTAGCCGGCCAATTCGCCCAAGAGAGATGGACTCACCCATCAAAATTCCAGTTTCCACCAGAGTCTGATAATCCTCAATAATGTCCTTGGTCATCTGCTGGGTTAATCCAAACTTCTTTCCTAAGAAGGCTACCATATTCCGCTTGGTAAAATGTTCGGGCGCTGGATCGTTGGGATGGAAGGTATTTAAATTTAGTTTCATAAACCCATTGGACAGATAAATCATGGCTTCACTGAGTCTTCGGTCCTGTTCTGCCGCCGAGAGATTTAAAGGGAGTGCAGCTAAACGGTAAAGGGGAGAACTGTGCTCTAGTTTCCCCTGGCTGAAATATACGGCTTTATCCTGCTCAATAGAATCTTTAACAACCACAGCCTCATCTTTGATCCAACCTGGCACATCATCTCGGAATTTGATACTGGCATATTCAAGAATACGTTTCCCTTTATTGGGCACGTAAAGGGCCAAGAGAGAGCCTGAATAACTTATACCCAGGAGCGCACGGGGAACATCCCCCTGCAACAGAGAGACTTCCTCCATATTCAGATTATTTAATTGACCTTCAAATAACCGCTCTTTGGCCTCCCAGTTTTCCAAGAGCTGATCGTAGTTAACTTCATCACCAAAGGCTTCCTTATCGTAGAGCCTCTTCAAATGATCTTTCACTTTATTGGAAATCTCCATATAATCCTCCTAAGTTCATTGTATACATAAATAGTCATTTATCCAGAAAATAACCTGCATTTAAAGTGAGAATATACCATTAAGCATATCCTATGGACTAAAAAGTCCCCTATGCCTAAACTACTGATCATGGCAATTCCTTCGAATCATCCACTAATGACAGAAACAACGCCCCTTTTCCTGGCACCAATGGCAGAATTAACCCATGGAGGATTCAGAGCTTTAATGGAAAGAATGGGAGGCTGTCATCACTATTTTACCGAAATGATCAGTGCCTCGGGGCTCTGTGGCGGGGGACCATTTGAACGCTATTACCTGGATATCCGACCAGTGCCGGAAAAAACCACAGCCCAATTGATTGGAAGTCATCAGGGACATTTACTCCATTCCTGTGAAATTCTACAACAAAGGGGATTTAGATCCATCGACTTAAATCTAGGCTGCAGTTCCCCTGATGTATTAAAGAAAAGAGCCGGTGCCGCTCTGCTAAGGCAGCCTGAAATATTGTTTCCCCTATTGGAAAAAATCCGAAAGAAACTGCCCGACTCAATCTGTTTTTCAGTAAAAATTCGATTGGGCGATAACAGCGAAGATAAAAATATAATCCAGCGAGTACAGACCCTTGAGAATTGCGGAGTGGATTTTATTACCCTCCACCCAAAAACCATAAATCAAAAACCCTCCCGTGCACCCCATTGGTCTTTGATCAAATCGGCTTCGCAGGCGATATCTATCCCACTAATAGCCAATGGAGGTATAACCGATTCCACCAATTGGAAGAAGCTGCGAACCCTCACAGGGGTAAACTCATGGATGATCGGCCGAGGAGCCATAGAAAAACCTTGGATTTTTAATCAGTTAATCCATGGCAATAGGGCAAAAGAAATAAACCTTAGAGAATTGTTGGTGGATTTTTTACAACTGCTAGTGGAGTATCAACCCCAGGAATTTCACCTCAGCCGAGCAAAACGCTTCAGCCTCTATTTTCATAAAAACTTATTATACGGTTATCATCTACATTTCAAAGAAGTGTATCATGCTGAAAATCTGCAAAAAATCGAGGCCCTCTATACAAATTATTTCCTTAGAAATCCCCAGGAAGAGCTGCTTAATTTGCCTTAGTTCAAAAAAGAGAAAATCAGGATGATTCTTGGTTTACAAATATAAAATATAGGGTATTATTAAACAGGGGGAGGGGAAGTATGGCACTGATGGATATCACATCGTGTTTAAAACGAAGAGACGGAAGCAAACGTTCCGTTAAAACTGTAAAAACCACCAATGAATCTAATCAAATCTTAGAAACCTATTGTCTCAGCACGAGAATAAACCTCTCTGAGTTGAATGAAACCCAGGAGAAAACCATTGCCCCAAGAAAATGACCTTGTTGAATGGGAAATTCGTTTCAGTTATCTGGAAGATAATCTATTACAAGTAAATAAAACCATGGTAGAGCAGCAGCAACGGATAGAATTATTGGAAGAAAAAAACCGCCAGCTCATTGCCAGGGTAAAAGAACTGATGGATCAGAACGATCAGGATCTTCAAAATAACCCACCACCCCACTATTAAAGTTAAAGCTCTTCTATGCAAGGAATAAAAAGCTCAAAGGTTATGAAATAATTGACAGAACTTCTGTAAAAGGCTATGTTTAGGCTCCTTTTTCGGGAGAGAAGAGATGAAAAAAACAGGCCCCAAAGCAGCAATATTTCTTGATAGAGACGGCACCATTATTGAAGACCGGGGATATCTGACTAAAAAAGAACAGGTATGCTTTTATCCCCAGAGTTTTACCGCATTAAAAAAACTTCAGAAACATTTTTTGCTCTTTATCCTCACCAATCAGGGGGGAGTCTCTCAGGGGCTGCAAAGCCGCTCTCAGGTAGATGCACTCAATGAATATGTGGTTGAAGAACTGGCACATCGGGGTATTCATATAACTGCCACCTACTGCTGTTATCACCAAAGATCAGATAATTGCGCCTGCATAAAACCTAAGAACTTTTTCCCCCTTAAGGCCGCTCTGGATTACGACATTTCCCTGGAGCACAGCTGGACCATGGGGGATCATTACCACGATGTTGAATTAGGAATAAACATGGGGGGCCGCGGCCTTTATGTTCTAACTGGTCACGGAGAGAAACATAAGCACAGCCTGCCGGAAGATCTACCTCACCTTAAAGATATTGCAGAAGCAGCGGACTATATTTTGAGTAATCGCTCAGCTATCCCTTCCAACTATCTGACCATGAAAGAAGCAGCCCAAAGACTGAAGAATGGCGAGGTGGTGGCCATTCCTACCGAAACGGTTTATGGCTTGGCAGGGGCTGCTTTAAATGAGCAGGCACTACTGAAAATATTTGAAGCAAAAAACCGGCCTCACTTTGATCCACTGATACTTCACGGTTCCTGCATCTCAGATATTGAGTCCCTGGTGGAATACTTCCCGGAAAAGGCTTTACAATTGGCAGAAAGATTCTGGCCCGGACCGTTAACCCTGGTTCTGCCTCGAAGTGAAATAGTTCCTGATTTGGTAACCGCCGGATTAGAGACGGTTGCTGTGCGTATACCCTCACACCCCATGGCTCAACGAATCATCGAAATGGCCGGCACTGCCTTGGCTGCGCCCAGCGCTAATCCCTTTGGAGCCATCAGCCCCACACATGCATCTCATGTTCAGCGGCAATTGGGAGAACGAATCGACGGAATAGTAGACGGCGGTGCCTCATCGGTGGGCATAGAATCCACCATTGTGGGCTATTGGAAGGGGGAATTTCAGCTGTTAAGACCTGGAGGGATTCCCCAGGAGGACATAGAAGAAGTGGTAGGCCCTTTAAAAAGCTTTCGTACCCAAGAGGGAAGTATTCCTGCACCGGGAACCATGAAACGCCACTACTCTCCTAAAACACCCATGGTGCTACAGCCTCCTGGAATGTCCGCACCCCAAAAAGGAAAAATCGGCCGACTGACCTTTGGAGAGACTAAATACGAAGACTGCCCAATTCAGCTCAATCTATCCCCGAGAGGACATCTAGAGGAAGCAGCAATACATCTATACGATTTTATGAGAAAGCTAGACGGAATGGGTCTAGACCTGATTGTGGCCGATGAACTCCCCAAAGATGGATTGGGCCGAGGAATTAACGATCGTCTGCAGCGAGCAGCCACTAAAGAATAGGCTTAGCCGCATCCTCCACATCCGGGACATCCCATATTGCAATTTAAGCCTTCCCTAGCCTCTTCTAAGGAAAGTTTAGTAAGGATTAGAGGCAACATCTCTTTCCGGCCCAGCCGATGAAGCAAGAAGGGAACAAGAAAACCTCCTATCATCAAAGCTAGGGCCACGAGGGCCTGAAGTAGACTGCCCAAAAATGCAAAGATAAAATATCCCAATAAAAAACTAACCAGTGGAAGAATAAAAAGTAGAAAAGCAGACTTAACAGCCTCTTTTGCGGGTATCTCAATCTCTATATAATCGCCCTTCTGTAGTTCCAATCCTTTGGGGTTTTCCACGGGGAAATCCCGTTCTTTAACCTTCCATAAGCGACGGGAACTACTGGCCTTAGCGGTTAAGGGCTTACAGTGTCGAGCCTGAATAACAGCCGGGTTGGCCAGGGTAACTTGAACTATTTCTTTCATGACTTCTCCTGACAGGGGATCTTCAATATTTGATATTCTTCAGTTTTTCCGTCTTCATCGTTGATATTAAGAACGATGCCCTGGAATTCCATCCCCTCCATGGTATTTTGGGAACGTTCGGGAATTTGCCGGAGAAATTTCTCCATTTCAATGGTAGAGTCCAATCCGCCCACCGACATGAAACTGCCTGTTCTTCCCGCGTCTGTGATATAAAAACTTTTATTCGGGGTCAAAACATCATCGGCGGTGAGGCATTTCTGACCGGTCCCAATACATGCGGAAACTTTTCCGTCCAAATAATAACCCATGGTCTGTTTTTCTGCTGTGGTGGCGCCATGAAAATTGACAACCACCACAGGAGTCTGCTTTTTGACCCTTTCTATTACATCATCAATATAATTAAATGGATTATTCAAGTGAACCCGACTATAGCCGGATAACCCCATAAAATTTAAAACGGCAATCTTTTTTTCAGCAGCTTCAAGGACCGCCCAACCCCTACCAGGATTCCCGGCGGGATAATTGGCGGGACGTAAAACATAGGGGGCCTTCCAGATATGACCAACCATATCTTTTTTATAATAGATACACTCCCCCGAAGTGAAAAGGTCTATTCCAAGTTTATGCAGCTGTATAGAGTGGTTTTTCCCTAGACCAAAACCCCCAGTTACGCCGTTGCCATTGGCTATGACAAAATCTATCTGATATTCTTCTTTTATGCTCTTTAGCTTCTGCTTGAGACAATAGATTCCGGCCTTTCCTACAATTTCTCCGATAAATAAAACCCTCATAACAGGGCCTCCATTCTAGATGGAGCAACAATACCCCGTTCTGTGATGATAGCTGTAATCAATTCCGCCGGAGTGATATCAAAGGCTGGATTTGCCGTCGGGCTATTTGGAGGAGCGATTTGAACCTTCTCCATACGGCCGGTACTGTCACACCATCCGAACATGGTGGAAACCTCTTCCTCAGATCTATGCTCGATGGGGATATCCTCTCCACTGGCACATTGAGGATCCATCGTGGTCATGGGCGCAAGAACATAAAAGGGCACTCCGGCGGCATGGGCAGCCAAGGCACTGCTGTAAGTGCCGATTTTATTGGCCACATCGCCGTTTAGGGCAATTCGGTCGGCCCCGACCATCACCATGTCGATTTCACCACGAGACATATAATAGGCCATGGCATTATCGGCGATTATACGGTGATCAATACCCTGGTTAAGTAGCTCATAGGCGCTAAGACGGCTTCCCTGGCAGCGAGGCCGGGTTTCATCCACCCACACAAAGGGATTTTTACCCTGATGTTGAGCTCTATAGACCGGAGCCAATGCGGTGCCCCAATCTACCGTAGCCAACCAACCGGCATTGCAATGGGTGCTTACCCGGCAGCCCTGAGCCATCAAGGAGGCCCCCAACAGACCCATGGTCCGGCTGGCTTGGACGTATTCATCGGCCAGAGATTGTGCAACTTCCAAGGCATCTTCTCCACGCTCCATGGCCTGAAGAACCCGGTTGATGCCATAAAAAAGATCCTGAGCGGTGGGCCGTGTTTGACCCAGCACCTGAGCGGCTATTTTGGGATCTTCGCCCTGAAATAGGGCCAACGCCATTGCAAAGGCAGCGGTAGCACCGATTGCGGGAGCTCCGCGTACGGTCATTTCGGAGATGGCCCGGGCAGCTTCCTGATAGGTGGAGATACGAAGAATTTCAAATATATGGGGAAGAAGAGGCTGATTGATAAGGCATAGTTGATCCTTTTCCCACCAGACAGTCCTGTATTCTGTTTTTCCTATACGCATAGCTGGGATTGTACTGCGCCTATGGGAGATTTACAAGTTCAAGCCTAGATAATCCTTGAATTCTTCAAGAACCATGGAGCTGTTTGTTCCAATGAGTAACCGGCTGCTGCGGGGAGAATGCAAAAGATCATCCTTAGGGTAAAGAAGTACCTCTCCACCCAGTTCCTGTAAAATGAGATTTCCTGCGGCGTAATCCCAAATATGTAATTTGGGAGAGATATAAATATCCGTATCACCCCGGGCGATATGGCATAAAATCAATGAAGCGGAACCCAGAGCCCGATGCCCTCGGATGGAACCAGATAGTTTTACAAGATCCACATTGTAGTGTTTTTTCATGGTATGGATGCCGTTTACACTGAAATCCACCAGGCTGTTTTTTAAATACCCCATTCCCGTCAACGGCAACATCCTTTCTCCGTTTAACCATGCGCCCTGCCCCTTCTGAGCTTCAAAAAGCTCTTGGGCCATGACATCGTAAACCAGAGCAAACACCGGGAAATCCCCCTTATAACAGGCGATACTGATGGAATAATCTCTATGGCGCTGGACAAAATTGGTGGTACCATCGATGGGGTCGATTATCCATATATAGGAGTTGATATTCACCGGCCCGCGGTCCATTTCTTCGGTTAGAAATGAATCTTTGGGAAATTCTCTCTCTATCCCCTGGACCAATATATTCTCAACTTTATTGTCATAAAGAGTTACCAGATCCGATGGGTTATTTTTCTTAAGCCTATGTGTATTATCTTCGGTGGCTGCTTTTTCAAGGATCTCACCGCAGGATTTAACCAGAGATTTAACCAAGGTTAAACGCTGGGGTTCTAAGTTATTCATGGATTTCATTATCTTTTAACTCCTTGGCAAGACCCCCGAGGGAGGTTTCCCGGTACAACGAGGGAAGATCGTGACCGGTCTCACTCATGGCATGAATCACCCCATCTAAACTCACTCGATGACCGCCATCGGTTAACATTACATAATCGGCGATACTTAACGCCCTGGTGGAAGCAAAGGCATTCCGCTCGATACAGGGGATTTGCACAAGCCCTGCCACAGGGTCACATGTCAGCCCCAGAAAATGCTCCAACCCCATCTCTGCGGCATACTCCACCTGCCGATTGGACCCTCCATATAAAAAGGTCGCCGCAGCGGCAGCCATTGCACAGGCAGCGCCAATCTCCCCCTGACAGCCCACTTCGGCACCGGAAATGGAGGCATTGTGCTTGATTAAGTTTCCCACCAAACCAGCGGTTTCCAGGGCTTGTACTACCAAATGAGACTTCAATTTTAGCAGCTCTGAAAGATAATGCAACACCGAAGGCAGCACTCCGGCAGAGCCACAGGTTGGGGCGGTTACCACCAGGCCTCCTTCGGCGTTTTCCTCGGCCACGGCATGGGCGTAGGCAGAAAGCAAACCAGTACGTCGGCTGTGCAGACCGGACATGCGGGATTTACGGTAAAGGGAAGAAGCCTTGCGCTGCACAGTCAATCCTCCAGGAAGTACCCCCGAGGCATCCAGCCCCCGTTGGATGGCATCTTCCATGGTCAGCCAGATTTTCCGCAGATAATCCTCGAGAACTTCCCCCTCCTGCTGCCTAACATACTCCCAGAATTGCATGCCTCGATCTTCGCAGTAAGCCAGCAATTTATTCATGGATGAATGGCTGTATAGAATGGGCGGCTTCTCACTCTCAAGAAGAACGGCCCCCTTCTGATCTCTCAGGGCACCACCGCCGACACTATAAACCTGCCACGAATCCATCTGATTTCCCTGGTTATCAAATGCCCGAAAAATCATGCCGTTTGGATGTCCCGGCAGTTCTTCCTTTTTCCACAGAATCTGCAGGGGGTGCCCAGCAAAGATCTTACCCACCGAGAGATCGGTGAGATGGCCCTTGCCTGTGGCTGAAAGGCTTCCGTACAGCTCTAGCACATAGCGGTCCGCAGCAGGACAACCCTTTAAAAAAAGTTCAGCGGCAAAGGCGGGTCCCATGCTGTGGCTGCTGGAGGGACCAAAACCAGTTTTATACAGTTCTTTCAGGGAATTCATAATTTATCCTCTTTATATAGTGTAAAGAAGGAATGGAAAGAAAACAAAAGTTATTCTCTTAATTTTATAGAATAAGCAACAAAGGGATATACCCAAAAATCCACCGGAAATTAGAGAGACCACCGATCGTTCCATGGACCATCTTCCCGGAATTTCCTGAGATAACACACAGGTCAAGATCGCTATTACTAGAATGCTAGCCCAAAATATAATGGTTTCTCTTCTTATCGGTCCTTTCCTTATTACCACATTTTTATTGAAACTGCGCAGCATTATCCAGGCGGCCAATAGTGAGCTTCCATGCTGAAGTAGACTATAGAGGGGCAGATGGATCCAAGGCATCAGTTTATCGGTCCATTGAACCAGAAGGTCTGCAGAATGATGGGTAAAGCTGTCCCAAAGCAAGTGGGTAAACATTCCAAGTAATGCGGGATATATCATGTGAGGGATTTCTTTAAATGAAAGAGCACGCCATGGGAATGATGGATGTTCTACCTGATTCCAACCAAGGGAGACCAATCCTTTACCTTCTCTTGGGGCATCATCCATGTGGGACATCCATGAACAGACCCATGGGAGATGAAACAATAACGAGGGAATAATAATACGGTGAAACCAGAATGTAAGCAAAATGACCAGGGGAAGATTAAACACCAGCTGACCCGGCAAAGTATGACCGATCCCGGCCACCGGCCGAAGATGAATATAATATTCAAAATCCGGTGCCATGGCCCCCAGAATCAAAGAGCTGTTTACCCAGGGAGGATTGTCTTTTCGAAGAAGAGGAATCACCGCTGCGGGATGGACCAATGTGAATGCCATAGTCATAGGATAAAGATTCAATGGGGCGAAGAGATGTCAAAGCTTTGGCATTTTTGTGTTTGATCGAAGACCAAATAACCATAATCAAACGATTTGTATCTACAACTTTCATTTCTTTTTAATAGTCGTCGCAACTTCCAATTGATTCGCCCCATTGATTACATTTTAGAAAATATTATTGACAAGTAAAATAATTAGAAATAAGATTACACCAGTTTACATTCGGAGAAATGAATTGAAAATACGCAACCTTTTATTATTAACATTTTTACTGTTACTTGTCTCCTGTGCCCATATGCAGGAAGAAAATTCTCGTTTAATCTTAAATTTGAGAGATTTTGAAATCCCGGTAATGCTTAACGGAGAGATGGATGATTTAAATTTCTATCTAGATTCTGAATTCGAATCAGGAAGCAGTCTTACTATTACCTCTTTTTATAATTCAAAAAACAACAGAACAAGGGTACAGTCTACATTTGGAGCAATAAATCTTCCTGTTAATTCACAAATAAGAGGTACAGCCGATCAGGATAGGACTGTAGCGATTTTTATTCCGGAAATCGGATATCATACAAAGGAAAAAAATATGGTCATGGCCATGACAAAAAACTTAATGGTAAATGTATCTGTTCTTTATGGAGAAGAAAATGAATAAACTATATTTTTTTATGGCTCTACTAATATTGCTATTCCTTTCCTGTGCCTCCTATGAAAGAAATGTTGTGCTGGCCCCCCTTTCCCCGGAATTACCCGTCTCCGCCAGCTCATCATTATATATACAAAACCAGATAATCCCTGCAAGTGAATATAAAGTGGTTTATGAATTCGAATTTATAACAAGGAGCAAACAGCCATTATGGAATAAACTTCCCTCAACTCAAATTGAAATCCAATCTCAACTGGATGAAATTAAGACAGAATATGGAGCTGAAGCCATAACAAACCTTTCCATAGAATTATTAGATGTAAGGGCTGGAGATCTATATGTAATCTCCATGGAAAGATGGTTAGGAAGTTTCGGCGTACTTTATACCGGATTTGGTCTGTTTCTTGCAACAACCCAAGGTGACTCTTTCGGACAATCGGACGCTTTATCCCTGGCAGGTCTAGCCGCAGGAACAGGAGCTCTGTGGGGAGGTAGCTTTCTCCATCAGAGACTTGCCAAGGCAACCTATATCTATAGGATCAAGGGTGAGGCTGTAATCCTGAATGCGGAATAATTACTTCGGACTGTTTTTATCCTCGGTCAATAATAAAATGAAAAGGATATTTTTTATATCTCTGATACTGGCTCTATTGTATGGATGTTCTTCACTAAGGAATACCTGCAATAAAAATCATACTGAGGGCAATGCCTTTAAGTTTTTTATTTCAATGGATAGCCCTAAGGAACAAATCATTGTTCTGGCAAACTCTTTTAGACGGGGAAGGTTCTCCTATGAAAATCTTTCCATTGAAAGCGGGGAAATTGAGATAAAATTAACAAATGCCCATGGAGATGTACTTTTCATCGACCAGGGCCTAACCGAAAACAGTAGCCAAAGGAATAAATTTTCATTGAGGAATTTGGACGCTGGAGAATATATTCTTAGTATTTCGGGAATGAACAATCCCAGAGGATATGTGGAATTTCATTGGGAATTCTGGTGATCAGACTCCTGCTCCTCAGTCCTTCATTGCATCCCAAATATGGAATCATCAAACCAGCAACTTCTTCATCCACGGATCGTCTTCTACAAACCCAAGCAGCTCTTCAGTCTTACCTTCCTGGGATAGGATGGTATAATAGCCCTGCTTGATGGAAGGAGCCAGTTTTACCGAGTCAATAAAGATCTTTTTATCCAAGGGATTCTGTGTTACATAGTTAAAGAATCCGCAGTTTTCCAGCAACTGCGAAACCACCGATTGATTGGGGTTCTGCTGTAAAGCGCCAATAGCATAGGTGGCAACTCCTACCTGAATTCCATGTAACGAGGGTTTCTCCGCCAGCCGATCGTAGGCGTGGGATAATAAATGCTCGCTTCCGCTGGCCGGGCGGCTGGATCCGGAAACCTCCATGGCTACTCCGCTCATCACCAGAGATCCACAAATCAACCTCAGGAATTCCAGATCATGGATATCACAATTATTATAGCGAACCATATTATCCACGGAATTGAGAGAGATCAGTACGGCAAAATCGTTCACCGGCTCCCCGGTGTTATGATAGGAAAGCTTCCAATCGTGGATGGCCGTATATTTGGACACCAAATCGCCGATACCTGAAAGAATCAAGGCCTCCGGGGCGTTCTGAATAACCGTTGTATCGATAACCACCCCATAGGGTATTTTTGCTTTCAAGGATCTTCTGCGTTTATTAACTTCCAGGGAAGCGCCGGGCGAGGCAAAGCCGTCGTTGGAGATGGATGTGGGTACGGTGATAATGGGCAGCTGAAGAATAAAAGCCACATACTTGGAGTAGTCAATGGCCTTGCCTCCTCCCACTGCCACAATGGCTTCAATGCCTTTGGGTAGATTGAAGGTGGTTTCCAAAATGGTATCCACATCGTTGGTAAAGATATCCTCTTGATGAAGAATATTCACCTCCGAAGAATCCAGAGAAATGGAAATCCTCTCTCCTAAAAGAGCAGCCATACCTTCTCCGTAAAACAGGGCGACCTTAAAAAAGCCCTGCTTCCGAAGATATTTACCCAGCTTATGAAGGGCGTTGGGCTTTATTCTCAATAGAGTTGGAATGGATATTTCCATGGGGCCTCCTAAAGATTTTCCAGATCAATTTCACCCACGTGGTTGAAAATATAATCGGGCTTGTAGGGAAACTGATCAATGGTATCCCTGGTACTAACTCCGGAAAGCACCAGGGCGGTTTTCATGCCCGCTTCCATGCCTCCCAGGATATCGGTATCCATACGGTCGCCGATCATCAGGGTTTCATGGGCATGAGCCCCCAGCTTATACTTTGCAAACATCATCATCATAGGATTGGGTTTGCCTACGATGTAGGGTTTTTTACCGGTGGCCGCTTCGATGGCGGCTAAAATGGCTCCGCTGGCCGGTTCAAATCCGTCTTCGCAGGGATCTATTACATCAGGGTTGGTTCCGATAAACCTGGAGCCCTTGAGAATTAGGGATGTGCATTTTTTAAGCATGTCAAAGTTGAGCGATTTGGTTTTTCCTACCACCACATAATCAGGGTCGGAATCAGTGATGGAAAAACCCAGCTTATATAATTCACTGACAATGGCTCCTCCTCCCACCACATATACCTTGGCACCGGGCCGTTGATTAAAGATGAATTGAGCGGTGGCCATGGCGGAGGTTATGAAATTCTCTTCTTTAAGACCGGAGATACCCAGTAATTCCAACTTGCGTTTTAAATCTATGGGCATCTGTTCCGAGTTATTGGTTAAGAAGAGAAATTGTGTCTTGCTTTCTATAAGCCGCTTTACAAAATCTACAGCTCCATCAATCAACCTACCGCCTCGGTAGAGAACGCCATCCATATCGGAAATAATGCTTTTCATAGATATCAATGTAAACAAAGCCGGGATTTACTGCAAGTATGCTATTTATTCACTATGCTGTAGAATAAAGTTTCCAATTAGAGGACAGATGTTGGAATAATGGTAACAAGAACTTGTTTAAAGGGAGATCCATTGCTTTGACAGAAGAATCTCTCGCATTCGGCTTTTAACAGATTCCTCTCCGGCAGGATCTGCCCAGTGAAAACTGTGGCTTCCTCCCGGATACAATTGCAGTTCAACCTCATTCCCCGCCAGTAACATTTCCCTTTCAAAATCGATGACAGTCTGGTGCGGAACTATTTCATCCTCTGTCCCAATCCAGAGATACATGGGAGCCAGGCCACTGCGGACCCTCTCCAAGGGAGAACAATTCTTTGCCCTTTCCTGCCTTAGTAGCAGCGTTTTAAAATAGGGATCGGAATTCAGTTTAACCGGAGGTGCAATGGCAAAAACTAAATTGGGTTGAGAAGATACATCCACATTGTCGTCTTGAAAATTCGGGAACATGGCAGTAGAAATGGCCAGATGGGCACCAGCAGAGTCTCCCAACGATAGGATTCTGTCGGGATTTACCCGTAGATCCTCACTATAAAGCCTGAGCCATTTAATGGCAGAGTTTACATCCTTCATGCAGTCCAGAGAACTTACGGTTTCCCTGTCGGCCAGCCTATATTCAAAGGAAACCGCCACCATTCCGAGGGATGCCAGATATCCGCAATAATCGTACCCCCAGTCCACCGTGCCCTCCACCCAGGCTCCCCCATGAAACCAAGCAGCTACAGGATAAACCTTATCACCCTGAGATTGGTAACCCTCAGGTAGAAAGATATGAGCCTCCAAAGCCAGGTCATTGATTTCTTTATATATTCGTACCATTCTATCTGGTTCTTCAGATATTGGAATATTAACCATTTTAATCTCCGGTAAAGATTGATTTAAACAGGATGAAACGAGAAATATCAGCGGTATAACACTAAAGAGCCCTTTCATTGAAACTCCTAATATTGACTGGTACTTAATGATAGACTGGGGTAAGGATTTTTGTCAAATAAAACAAACTTTAGGGCTTTCTTCCAATGGGCAGTAATTTTTCTAGTTTTTCCAGTTCCCATCAATGCCCATGGAGTTGTATCTCCTTTTTAAGGTATTTAACAATTTTCTTATAACTCGGCGGGGGGCCCATAGGAAATTCCTTGCCGTTTATATACACCCCATCACATTGCTACCACTCTTCCTTGATCATTTTTTTTGTTTTAAAATGATCTGGAACGGAACAGGTATCAGCAAAATCACCATCATCGCATAAAAGGGAATAATCAATGCTACCGCAAGTTTAGGGCCAATTTCAGCAGTATCTCTCATATTGGCCAACATCATAATCAAACCTGCTAGAAAACCGACAACTCCACAAGCAGAAAAGAAAACAACCATATTACGAAAATAGTTAGACGCCTCTTGGGTTACCCAACTCTTCTCTTTTCTAAAAACCATTCCAAAATATGAACCAGTAGAACTTATCCCCACAGCGGTAAATGTATAAATTAAAAATGCCCCCAGCAAGAAAAGAAAGCTCGCAGTATCAAGAAACAAGAGAAGACTCCTCTCACTAAATAAAATAAGAAGCCCTGTTAGTGCAACCATCAAAACCACATACAAAGAATACTTAACACCTATCATATAAAACCTCCTATTGAGTTACCTCATTATTCATAAGAGCTACATAAAAAGGGTCGACCACCTTTTCCATTAGCTGCTACCCATCGATCCAAGGCTTTATACACCTTCATCATCACCTCTTGTGTTAAATCCTCTCGATCTTCCAAAACAGTAACATGAGCATTCCCCAAAAAAGCCTTAATCTTCCCTGTCCAGTGTTGCCAAAAGAGAGAAGGAGCCTCCCCTTGGAGAATCTTTTGGATTAGCTTTCTATCGTTTAAGCTCATATACTATATTTTACTGATAATAGGATAGATTGGGCCAATTCTTTTTTCAATGCTTTTTTGGGCGTTGATTCTTCATAGACAACCTTATAATATAGTATAAGAAGGATATCTGGCAGAATTGCCCAGGAGCATCTTTCTATAAAAATCGAAAAGAGGTATAGAAATGGGAACATTAAAAGCAATAATCAAAACAAATAAAGGCGAGATTAACATCAATCTTCATGAAGATAAGGCAGCTGTAACAGTAGCCAATTTTATGAATCTGGCTGAGCATGGATTCTACGACGGCCTGTCATTTCACCGTGTTTTGGAAAATTTCATGATTCAAGGTGGTTGTCCACAGGGAACCGGAACAGGCGGTCCTGGATATAAATTTGAGGATGAATGCTCTCCCGAGCTTCCCCATGATAAGCCTGGAAAACTCTCCATGGCAAACGCCGGCCCTGGAACAAACGGCAGTCAGTTTTTTATTACCCATGTAGAAACATCTTGGCTCGATGGAAAACATACGGTTTTTGGTGCCGTTGTTTCTGATGCGGATCAAGAAGTTGTAAACAGTATTCGCCAGGGCGATAGAATTGAAACCGTTCAGATCGAGGGTGATACCACGGCTCTTAAAGCAAAATGTGCTGCACGGATCGAAGAATGGGATGCCCACCTATAAGAGTATTTATAAATATTAATAGTTCACGGGGCTGTTGCAAAAGCCCCTTTTAGCCCTGATACTGCGTTGATTTTCTGCACGGGCTACTCATGTAGTACATCTACAC
>JAQICO010000060.1 GCA_027858495.1 Spirochaetaceae bacterium | reverse complement strand
GAGCCATAGCCGTAGAAACCCGGTATGATTTCATAGCAGGCCCTTAGTTGTAAATCCGCTTTTATAAAATTATCCAAGGTCTCCCAAGTCCCTTTATTGTAGAACTCATTGAAGCTCTGCATCTCTTCAATTCCCTCAAAGGTGAATTCCCATTGGGGATGGAAGTAATAACCAATAACTGGAAGATTAAAGGCTATGGATAAGTCCCAACGGTGAAATCCCTGGTAGCGTATCAGGGCCCCTGGAGATAGGTTGAGCCCCGCCATTTGGTATTCCGTCTGATCAAGATTTGAATAGGACAACTCATCTACAGACATATAAAAGGCAATATCCGCTCCTAAAAGGAGTTTCAGGTTTTCATTGTTAAAAGGGGTTTCAACATAACATCCCAAAGACCCATTACTGGCCTGGTGGGTCATAGAGCTGTTTAGCACCTGGCTTTTTGAACTTTCAAGTTTTGGGCTGTCCAGGGTTAATTTAAAAGGAAAGAACCATGGGCCTTTATTATAACTCAAACCGGCTTCAAAGGGTGCGGAGAGACCCGAATAGAGCAACGGTGAAAGCGGTTCATTTCGATAACCCGATAAATTCAGTCCCGTACCGCCATAGAAAGCCCAGTGACGTTCTCCCTCTGCCTGATTTGCATATAATAAAGCTGGTAAGAGCAATAATAGAAACAGATATTTATTCATCGGGGCCTTATCTCGCATATCACGGGTTATTTATGTTTCACAGTATATCATGTGATGCATGGTTTAAAAGGATTATTGAAATTGGTCCGTGAAGAGTTATGGTCAACGCTATTGAGGAACCCCCGATTTTATGATGTGGGATTGATTCCCGAAACCCGCCTCAAAACATATTTCGGTTACCGAGTTATCATTGTTTTTTAGCATGGTCATAGCATATTGCAGTCTCTTTTCTTTTATCCATGCCATGGGTGTTTCATTAAAAGCTTTAGAAAAGTCCGTCTTAAAGGAGGATAGACTTCTGTTGGTATGCCTGGCAAAGTCTTTTAAATCTGCATGCATAAGAAAATTTTCATTCATATACTGAACCAAATCTTTTTTCCGTAGATCCAGTGCAGAGTTTATCACTTCAGAAAATTCCCTGCCGCAGGGAGATTCCAGCAGACGGATGAATATCTCCTGAAGGCGGATTTTTATCAGGTGTTTTTTATTATTTTCGTAATCCTGGAATAATTTAGGAAGAGATATGATGGAGGATTTCAACTGTTGGATCCTGGGAATTTTAAAAACTGGCAGGTGGGTATTACAGGGGCTGTTAAAAGGGAAAACATCGGAATAATCCTTATGAAAATCTGTAAGTAGCCTGTCATCTAGGAAAAAAATAAAGCTTTCATATTGGTTGGCTTTATTTAGCCTATCCGATAGAAGATGAAAACCCTTCTGTGCAAAAAAGGCTTCACCCTCATTGATGTGGATTTCCTTCTCGCCGTGATGAATAATCTTTTTCCCTTTGATAATAAAAGCCAATAAATTGGTAGTCAGAAGAACTCTGATCCGCTCCCTACCTGATAACGGATTATAGGCGCAGAAGGAAAATTCATCCAGGTCGACATAGCTATCGGTATTCTGCTTTGCAAGGAAATCGGGAAATTTAACCATTAATTGAAATGATAGGAAAACTTAAAACCACTGTCAACATAATTGCTGCTGGTGAAATAAGGATCATATCCACTTTAAAATTGCTTAAAGTCATAGGTTTCTCATGGTGTTATATATCCTTTTTCATAAAAGTCATATATTGCAGATTTTCAAAAACATTCTTCAGATAAAAAGATTCTGCTGGTGTATTTTTTGCAGTTAGAAGAGTAAATTCCATCGTAGCCATGGCTATTTATTCTCAATCTCAGAAATTATCAAGGCGATTCTTCGCTGTACTATTCCAGTCTTTGCTTCATGATAAAAATCCTCACCAAGAGTCTTTGAGGATTCATCAGGAACAAAATATCTATAAATAACCCCGGTCAGATCCCATTGATTTTCATTGTTCTGGTAATCGGGATATCTTTTATTTTTTAACTCTTCGATGGATAATTCTATGGTGTCATTGAGAGCTTTTATTATCAGGGCTCTTTGAAATTCCGTTTCATATTGAATCTCTGCATTATCAAGGTATAGGCTAAGGGAATTCTCCTTTCCTTTGCAGGAATAGAAGATGGTTAGCATTAATATTATATAGAAACCGTATTTCATATTTTTCCTTTGTTCATTAACCATAGTATATCATGGGAAGGTGGAACTGGCTGAATGATTATTTGGTGTAAAAATCGCTTACCTTATTTCAACCATCATTCCGCAGCCGAATTTTTCATTGGGTCGTTTAAAAAATCCAAACTTCTCATAGAACAATTCCTTTCCCTTTGCTGCCATCAGTGTTATGTAGGAATTCTTCGGGGCATGGTTATTCAAATATTCCATGATTTCAGTCATTATTTTAAAGCCGATTTTATTACCTTGATATTCCGGTTTAACAATGATATCGGCAATAAAATAAATGAAGCACTTATCGCCAACAAGTCTTCCCATTCCTGCCAATTTATCATCGGCAAAGGCTGTTACACAGAACTCCGTATTATCCAGAGAAAGCTTTATGGCTTCATCGGCAGGAAGAGGCCAATCGATGGATTTTCTCAGCTCTTTAAAAGCTTCTGTATCAGGGGTTTCATTTTTTATTTCTATTTTCATTTGCTTTCTAAATCCTGGCTCCGGTTTTAGGATCTTCATGGATAAATAGTATCAGGGTAGGGGGGGCTTATCAAGATTGGCTGAGTATTAAAGGTGAAAGAGCTTTAGGTAGCAGAAGAGTAATTTTCTTTTTCATAGCAAGGCTCTATGAGATCTCCTTTCTGCAACTATTATGAATCTCTATGATTTTACTGACACTAGTCCCTGAAGTCAGTGTATGTCCTTATGTTGTCCAAATATAGCTATATCGAGCTGTATTTCAGGCCTTATGTGGTACGTCTTTCATATAAAGCTTCTAGGTTTATATAATAAAGGAGTCAATACTGGCATCAATTTTATCCTGCCAACATTACCTTCCCGACCTCTTTCATGGGTAACTTATTTGCTTCAATCTGACGTTCAATATTTTCTATTTTCCGAACAGTCAATTTACTATAATATCTTTCTCCACAGGATGAACACACCATAGTTTTGAGGGGGACAACAATTATATCATTGCCATGTTTGAATTCTTCCATGACATTCTCTTCTAGAATATCTTCACTGTGACAAATAACACATTTCATTACCTAATCCTCCTGGTAAAATCTATCCATAAAGTGGGATCTGGTTCATAAACAGTAACAATGACTACCTTATCATCTTCACTGCTGTAAGCACAGACTAAATGTATAGGTCTATTCGATTCCGTGCGCCCAAAGATTAAATAGCTGGGATAAGGAGTATCATCAGGATATTCTTTGATAATCCTCCCATTCTCAATGCACTCTGAAACTTCAGATTCAAAAATCCGGCCATATTCTTCATGCTTCATTTCATCAAGAGCATGACGGGTAAATAGTACAGATTCAGTACGATAACAGTCCCGAATCACCTGAAGCAGATCATTCATATAATATATTATACTCTAATTTTTCTAGAATCGTATAGGCAATAAACAATTTCCCGTTTCAACTTGATTTTATTACATTGTACCTGAATCCGTATAAATCTACCAATACCCCACTTCCGTGGTGGTTGAAGGCATTCCATCACTCCTCTGATATCAGGAAGACATTCTTAACTTGAAAATAAGCCCTGTATTTTGGTTAATCTCCTGCTGAAATGGACAATTTTGCCCTCTACTCAGAGTTTTGGACGCAGCTATCCTGTAAGACCTATGCTTTAACATCTTCTACAGATTGCAGCACGTGCTGTAGTTTTATTTCATCGGGGACTATAATGACGAAATTTTTCTATATTCCGATAATTAAATTATGTTCAACTTTGTAGTGTCACTTCTAAAAACTGTCTTCGGTATAGCTTTCAAAAAACAAAAAGATGTCATATTCTCCTTCCTCCTGCTCAAAAAAGAAAATGAGATAATGAAACGTCATCTCACCCTAAGCGGAAAGAGAATCTCCTCAAATCAGAAAGACCGATTCTGCTTATCCCTAATTGGAGCATTATCAAAAAGGGC
>JAQICO010000383.1 GCA_027858495.1 Spirochaetaceae bacterium | reverse complement strand
GTTTGAAATAATTATAGAATACAGTATTATCATCGTACTGAGGGGCATTTTTAAATTGCAATAAGAAAAGGATTTTATTTCGATTATCCATACTGTAATGAGCAATCGGTCCAAGTCTAATTTCTAAGAAATCTGAACCCCAACCATTTCCATCAATGGTACTAAGCTCTCTATTTGGACCGACATTACAACTAGATTCAACCATAAATCCCAAGAAATCCAGTTTCATTGGCATTTGATAACCTAAAATATAATTGGATTGATAGAATAATCCGTTAAAATTCTGGCCATCATCGGCCCTATAGACCCAGGCTTCCCCAAAGCCTGCTGCGGTATAATGCTGGTAATTTATGCTATGAGAGCTGCTAAACTGTATATGATGCCAATCCCCCGGCCAGAAGACCGCTGTATCAAACTGGAGGGTGCCCTGCATCCATCCCATTAAAACTAATCCCGGGAAGGGATGGTTGTCGGGTATTCCATTTTCATTTTCATTTAATCCTAAACCTACTAAACTCCCGAAAGACCATCCGGAACCCATATGTCCGCCCAAATCCAATTTTAAAAAAGCCAAAGGGGTCATGATAAAATGTGTTTCCACATTAAAACTGATGGGAGACAAAGAAGTTATAAATTGAGCTTCCACATTATTGTCTTTTGTCAAAAAGGAGTCACCCGGTAAAAATGGATATATTTTACTCTGTTCATAACTGATCTGCATCTTCAGATTACCCCAGCCATTGCCTAGGGTTCTCCCGTTGTCTTCTCCTATGGACAAAAAACTGTCCGGAGGATCGATAGATGTATATTGGGGAGGAGAAAATCCTTCACTTAAAAAGCCTTGATGATAGTCTGGATAATAGGCCAATTGCAATTTAAGCTGCTCATTCATTTCACTTTCAGCAAAAATCATTGGACAAAGATTTATAAGTATAAATAGGTAAAAAAGGATTTTCATTGCTTTACCTTTTTATCGGCCCAGCCCCCCAAAGACCTCAAAGAAATTACCATAAAGATTAACATAAAAATAGAAATAATCACCCATTTGTAATCATGACCATGGGCGACCTGATAAAAGACAGTTGCCCCTATCCATGCCAAGGAAGTTAAATACACCGACATTAAAAGAGTCATCATTGCCCCCATCTCTCTAAAAGCAGCTGCCAAAGCAGCAAGACATGGACAGTAGATTAAAACAAAAATCATAAACGCATAGGCGGACCAAGGATTAAAATATCGTTGTATCAATTGATTAATACTGGTTTCTTCGATTCGCTGCCCTTCAATTTGAGAATAGAGAGAAGTCATGGTTCCCAGGGCAGCCTCTTTTGCAAAAATACCGGTGAATAAACCGACGGTGGCAGGCCAGTTATTCTGTTCAATCCCCATGGGCTTAAAAACCGGAGTCACCGCTTTACCAACGGTAGTTAAAAGAGATTTATCATTATTCTCATTGCCGAAACTACCGTCGATTCCAAGGGAATTAAAAAATCCCAATATGAAAACCATAAGAAGTATCACCTTTCCGGCGCGAAAAATAAAATCCCGTAAACGCCTCCAGGTATGTAACATGATATGTTTAAACCTGGGTTGATGATAGGGCGGAAGTTCCATGATAAACTCGGAAATCTCTCCTTTAAAAAGACTGTTTTTCAGCAGCAGACCGGTTAATATAGCAAGCACTATTCCCAGCAGATAAATAGAAAAGACAATCAGTCCAGAGGATTGAGGGAAAAAGCTTGCCGTCAACATGGCATACACGGGAAACCGTGCGCCGCAGGACATAAAGGGAACCATAAAAATGGTCATATATCTGTCTCGTTTTTTTTCTAAGGTTCGAGTTGCCATAATAGCGGGAACGGTACATCCGAATCCCACCAGCTTGGGTACAAAGGATTTTCCCGGCAGGCCGATGGATTTCATAAAGCGGTCTGTGATAAAGGCGGCCCTGGCCATGTAGCCGGAATCTTCCAGAATAGAAAGAATAAAAAACATAAAAAATATCACAGGAACAAAGGTGGCCACGGTCTGTAACCCTGCACCCATTCCCTCGGCCACCAGGGATATAATCCATTGCGGACTACTCATTCCTTCTAATAATCCCCTAAGGCTATCTACAAACAACCAACCAAAAAAGCGGTCAAAATAACTTACAAAATAATTCCCCAAGGTCATGGCAAATCCAAAGGACATATACATCACCACTAAAAAAATAGGGATACCCAGATATTTATTAAGGACTACCCCGTCAATTTGAGCGGAAATACTGGTAACGGTTTTTTTTATACGAACGGTTTTTTGACAAATACCGTTGATAAATCCGTAACGATAATCAGCGAGGATAACATCACTGGGATCCTTCAACAGGCTTTCCAGCTCTTTGATTTCCTGATTCATCTGTTTTGTTAAATTCTCCGATAGAGAAGATTTCAAATAGGATTCATCTCCTTCCAGATAACGAATCAGGGCATTTTTTTTATCTATATATAGGTCATTATCAACAACGAGGCTGGACCATTTATTTAAAAAATCCTCCAGTTCATTGGGCAAAGATAGGGTTTCTTTATATCCTTTTTTTATGGGCATTTCTATAAAAAAATCTTTAATGGCCTGATTATCCTGCTTATTAATAGCGTTTATAGGTAGAACCGGAACGGAAAGAAGCCTCTGCATTAAGCAGGAATCAATGTCCAGTCCTTTTTGAATGGACAGATCGTACATATTCAATAGAATAACCATGGGGATATTCAATTCCAGCAACTGGGTGGTTAAATATAGGTTTCTTTCTAAATTACTGCTGTCAACCACATTTACAATAAGAGAGACTTCTCCACCCATGAGAAAATCTCTGGCCACTTGTTCGTCCTGAGAACTGGCAACAAGGGAATAGATACCCGGTAAATCCACCACTCGTGCCTCTCCCTGGGGTAAGGCAAGTTTGCCTTCCTTACGCTCCACGGTTACACCGGGCCAGTTTCCAATCTGTTGTTTTCCACCGGTTATATTATTAAAAATGGAAGTCTTTCCGCAATTAGGATTACCCGCCAATGCAATGGTAAAGTTATTCACAATGTTTTCCTCGGTTTTTTTTCCCAAATCCATGGGGGCCTCTACCGTCATGTCGACCAATTTGAATGAGTACTATGGAAGCTTCATCACGGCGTAGGGTTAACCTAAATCCTCTTAGTTCAATCTCCAAGGGATCACCCATGGGTGCCCTTCTAATCAATTTAACCCTTGTTCCCCGGGTCAATCCCATGGCCAATAATCTTGCTCTATATTTTTTGCTCCCCGGGGCAAAGCCTGTTATTACACATTGCTCATGGGGATTCTTATCTATTAAAGTCATTTTTTTTTACATCCTAATATACGTTGGTATGTCTAATACTATTTAGACAGACAGGTTTTGTCAAGATTTCAGACTATAATTAGCAGATGCGAAGTGACAGGCTGCTTAAAAAGATTTAATATGCCTTTATGGGAAATAGGATAGTAGAATTGAGATGTGCAACAAACACTGGATATGAAGAAATCCTATCCAATGCTTTAAAAAAGATTTCCATTACTCAAGGAAAAATAACCATTCTCAAGAAGAGTCTCGATGCCCGTAAAAAACAGGATATCCATTGGCAGTACCGACTACTAGTAAGCTCCGAAGAAATAAAAAACAAAGAGATCACCCCTCCAGACATAGAATACTATTCTGCTCTTTTAAAGGAGCGCAGAAAAAATAATCCCATAGATAAATCACGAAAAAAGGTTATTGTGGTGGGCTCAGGTCCTGCAGGGATTTTCCCTGCTCTTGCATTGGCTCTACGGGGTTATACCGTAAGACTAATAGAACAGGGTCAACCGGTGGAACAACGGAAAATTAGCATAAAAAACTTTGAACAGGGTGGAGATTTCCCACAATGGGGAAATTATGCCTACGGAGAAGGAGGCGCAGGAACCTTTTCCGATGGAAAGCTCACCTCTCGAAGCAAAGGTATTTCTAAAGAGCGGGACTTTTTAACCCAACAATATATTGCAGCAGGTGCACCTGAAGAAATAGCCTATCTTGCACATCCACACTTGGGCAGTGATAACCTTTTTACCATCACTCAAAAACTTAGGAAGGGTTTGATTAACCTCGGAGGAGAAATTGATTTTTTACACCGGCTGGAGGATTTAGAAATATCCAATCATAAAATCCAAGAGATGCAGGTCAATGGAAAATCCATCCATGGAGATTATCTAATAATGGCTCCAGGACACAGCTGTTATGAAAGTTATGCCATGTTAATTAAAAGAGGTATAGAATTTAAAACAAAAATTATGGCCTTGGGCTTTCGAGGGGAGCATCCCCAGGAGCTTATCAACCGGGCTCAATGGGGAAATAATAAACTCAAGGGAGTAAAAGCCGCGGAGTATAGACTGACTGCAGGGACAAAAGGAAGCCATAGAGTATATAGCTTTTGCATGTGTCCCGGTGGTATGGTTGTACCGGCAGCTCCCCGTTCAGATTTAAATATTGTCAACGGTATGAGCAATTATAATCGAGATGGCCATTGGGCCAATGCAGCCATATTATGCTCCTTTAATCCGAAAGAATATCTAGGAGAAAATATTACGTCGCTAGATTTATTGACCTGGCTTGAAAATCTGGAAGGCAGGTTCAAAGATATAACAGGAGACTATTCCGCTCCAAGCTGTACCATTGAAGATTTTTTAAAGGGGACTTTGAAAAGTGACTTACCAACAAGCAGCTATCCATTTGGCCTAAAAGCAACCGAATTATGGAATGAATTACCATCACCTATTATTGAGGCACTTAAAGAAGGTCTACAGGTCTTTTCAAGAAAACTTCAGGGCTATGACAAGGGGATTCTACTGGGTCTAGAAAGCAAAAGCTCCTCGCCCATTCAAGTAATAAGGAATACTAAGGGTCACGTTGAAAATGTAGAAAATTTTTATATTACAGGAGAAGGCAGCGGCTGGTCTGGCGGTATTGTCAGCTCCGCTGCAGATGGGTTACGCAGTATTTCTGCTTTACTACAATAAAAAAAAAGGGAACCTAAGTCCCCCCTTCTTTTAAAGTAATTTTTTAAGCAAAATTCTTATTTTCTTTAATCATATAATTAAGGAAAGATTCTGCTGTTTCGGGACCAACCTTTCTTTCATTTTCAAGTATAGAATTCAAACCTTTAATAGTAGCAATTGCCAAGGGCATTGCCATATCGGTGCTCTGGGTTTTACTGCTCTGGAAAACCTTACTGAATGCATCGCTAAGCAAGGTATAAACTTCTTTTGAAACCTTGTTATATCTAGTACCTTCAGAACCATTAAAAAGAATTAACCATTCTACTTTATAATCCTTTTGCAACAAAGTCAGTTTTTGAATAAGCGCATCAACCCTCTCTTGAGGTTTATTGGGAAGTTGATCATTTAATTCTTTCAATTCAGCATACAATGCACCAACGATAGCGCCAAAAAGATCTTCTTTATTTTTGTAGTATCGGTAAAGATTTCCTACGGTCATCTTTGCCGTACTAGCAATATCTCTCATAGATGCCTTGTCGAAACCCAATTTCTTAAACTCTCTTCTTGATGATTTAAG
>JAQICO010000377.1 GCA_027858495.1 Spirochaetaceae bacterium | reverse complement strand
CACACCAAAATCTATAATTTCATATCCCTTATTACTAAGATAGCTTATTATTTTATTCTTTAATTCCACAGCTCCGTGGTCATTGGCCATAATAATTTTCTTCATCGAATTTCTCCTTTAGATTGACAAGGACGGTCATTCCTGAAATGATTTTAGAGAATTTACACAGTGGAGGCAAGTATACTTTGAGGATTTCTATAGGCAGAAGATTATTCTGTACGTTTTTTTTCGTTTTTATATCCCTTTCTCTCTTTGCTCAAAATCCCCCGGAATTATCGGCCACCAGTGTGGTGTTGGTGGATCATCTAACGGGAAGAGTTTTATATCAAAAAGATGCCAGTATTTCCTTTCCTCCTGCTTCAATGACAAAGTTGGTCACCCTCTATCTATGTTATGAAGCCATTGAAGAAGGGCATCTCCAGAAGGATCAGGTTATCCAGGTTACCCCCGTGGGGTCCTCTTTCAGCAGACCAACTCGTTCCTCCCTTATGATGTTGGAGGAAGGCCAACAGGTAGATGTTTTGACTTTGATGAAGGGGGTCGCTGTTTCCAGTGGTAACGACGCGGCCTACCAGCTTGCAGAACTGGTTGCAGGAAGTCCTGAGGCCTTTGTCCTACGTATGAACGGTTTGATGGAAGAAATGGGTTTTCAATCCATGTCCTTTATTGATCCAGACGGATGGAGTGAAGAAAATCAAGTAAGTGCTTTAGACTACGCAAAGTTTGCATCCAACTATATCAATCGTTTTCCTCAGGCACTTGAGGAGCTGCATTCTGTGCCTTCTTTAGCCTATCCGCAACCGGAGAATTTTGCTGGGGAAAATGCACAAATCCAATGGACAAGAGTAAAGAAAAATACCAATTTATTACTTGGCGTGATTGACGGAGTAGACGGCCTAAAAACCGGCTATATCGATGAATCGGGTTTTAACTTTGCCTGTACTGCTAAAAGAAGTGATACCCGGCTGATTTCGGTGGTAATGGGAATCTTTACTGATAATTATCTCCAGGGATTGAATTTAAGAGCTACAGAAACCAGGGATTTACTAGAATGGGGTTTTGAAACCTGGAAAACCGAATATGCACCCCTGGGGGATATTTCCCAAAGAATATGGATGTCCTCTCAGGAAAGGGTAGATCTAGAAGCTTTAAACCATCCCATGTTAACTCTAAGTGATTCAGAAAAATCCATGCTTGTGGAACTGGTTGAATTAGACACTGCCTTAACGGCTCCGGTAAACCGAGGAACCAAAGCTGGACATATCCAATGGTATCTTAATGGAAAGATGCTCGCAGAGAGTGACTTAGTTACCACCGAAAGGGTGTCACGGGGAAATCTACTTGATATAGTCCTTGATCTTTTTCCAATGATTCACTATAAAATCACCCATGGGAGGAACCGATGAATCAGGATCAGGTAAAGGAACGGTTATTAAAATTACAGGATAATGTGGCAGAGTTTAAGCTCATCTTTTCCGGTAAAGAAAGCAAGAAGGTCGATGGATTGTATCATCCTGAAACCATGGAAATAATCATACATAATAAAAATTTCGAAGACGATAATTCTTTGATGTATACAGCCATTCACGAGTTTGCCCACCATGTACAATTTACTGAACATGATGCCGAGGTTAAAAAAAGAGCCCATACGGTTCTATTTTGGAATATCTTTCATCGACTCTTGGAAAGAGCTGAAGAAATGGGTATTTACCGGAATATCTTTGAAGAGGATAATAAATTTAAAAGTCTCTCCGATGAAATTAAGAAAAAATACCTAAAAACCAACGGTGAGCTTATGAAGAATTTCGGAAAAGTATTGATTCAGGCATTGGATCTCTGTCAGCAGAAACACGCCATCTTTGAGGATTATGTTGACCGTGCACTGGGCTTGAATAGAACTGCAGCGAAATCTATTATGAAGGTCTATGCAATGGATGTTAAACCTGAATTAGGCTATGACAATATGAAAATTGTGGCTTCTATCGGTGATTCCAAACAACGTCAGCAGGCCGAAGAGGCCTTTATAGAGGGTAAAAGCCAGGACATGGTCCGTCAGGAGATTAAAGAGGCCACACCAGCCCAGGATGAAACCCTGGGACGGCTGGAATCTCAGAAACGACGTGTGGAAAAAAGTATTACAGAGCTTCAGTCTCGGCTGGAAGAATTAGAAACAAAAATCGATAATTTTCAACCTAAGGACGGAGACCAGTAAGTTCTTCTTCGGTATATCCAAGTTCTAAACCCCATTGATAGGCTGTTTTACCCTGGCTGTTTCGAAGGGATAAATTGGCACCTCTGGCCACGGCAATACCCCACATCTGGGGGTTATCGCTTAGCTCAAGAAGTCTATGCAGTGGGCTGTTACCTTGGTTATCCAGCCGATTTACCGATTGGCTGAAAAGCATTCGATCTAAAATCATAGGGCCCAGTGTTACAGCCAGACTTAAGGGGCTGTCTCCCTGGGCATTGGTTCCATAGATATCCCCACCATGGCGAATAATACTCCGGATTAAGTCCTGATTATCGTCTTCCAAGGATTCTACAATGGCCACATGGAGCAGACTGTTCCCCTGATAATCCCTTATATGAATATTGGCGCCCTGTTCCACCAGGTAGTTGTAGGCACTTATATCATTCTCCAGCACTGCATAAAATATTGGAGTAAAACCCTGCTGATCACTCAAATCGACGGATGCTCCAGATTCTACCAGAAATACAAGAGCAGGACCATTTTTATACAGGGTACTATAATGCAGGGCAGTCATACCCGTATCATTGGTTAAGTCAGGCTGTATTCCATATTCAAGAAGAGCCTGGGCCAAGGTACGGTTAAACTGATTACGGCTTCTTACCAGGTAATGTAATGCTCCGTCCCCCTTGTTATCTCCCCGGTTAATATCTGCGCCATGGTCTAACAATAGATAAAAGAGATCCGTTTCTCCGTTTTCAATGGTTAATAATAGTGGAGTGATCCCGCGGAGATTTCTATGATCATAATCGCTGCCGAGATTTACCAGCAGGGTGGCAATATTGTTATAGTTTTCCTTGATGGCATGGAAGAGGGGAGTATTACCTAAATTATCCTGCAAATCTATTATGGATTCATCTTCTAATAAAAAGGATTGAGTCATATCGGCTCCTCTTTCAAATGCCGAAAGTAAGGGAGAATAATTCTGGTTGTCCATGAGATACATATTAGCACCCTGATTAACCAATAGATTGGCGGTATGGGGATAAAAAGCTTCCACTGCTAGATGAAGTGGCGTTTTCCCCTGGGCATTTCTGCTGTTCAATAGCGCACCCTTTTCAATGAGAAGTAATATCTTTTCTTTGGGCAATTCTCCGTTGGAATATCCTGCTGCTAGATGCATCACACTATTCCCTTGAATATCCTTTAAATTTATATTTTCGCTGGTAAAAAACCAGGAAATTATTTCTATGGGAGAAGATAAAGCTACCGTCATTGCAGATAATCCATCTTGATTTTGAGCGAATAAATCCGATAGTGGCTGCAGGAGTTTTATCATATCATCCTTTCCCTTAAAAAGAGCCACCAGAAGAGCAGTATTACCCTTTATATTTCGTATGAGAGGGTCTGCATCCTGATTTAAAAGCATTTCCATTCTATCTACCGATAGATCGTAGAGTATCACCCGGTGAATGGGTGCATTGCCCAGCATATCCTGCAGGTTCACCGATGCTCCATGGCTAACCAGAAGTTCAGACATGGTCAAAGCATTGTTAAGAAGAACGGCATGATGCATGGGACTCAGTCCGCTGATATCTTGAATATTGGCATTGGCTCCATGACCTAACAGCATTTCTGCAAGTTTTTCATTTCCAGCTTTTACCGCAAAAAGCAGGGCGCTGTTACCGTTTTCGTCCACCAAATCTACGGGAGTGTTATAATCTCTCAATAACAATTCCAATGTGGCTTCATGGTTATTTTCTGCAGCTATATGGAGTGCTCTTTTTCCACCACCAAAATCCATGTCGGGGCGGTTCCTCTTAACCACTTGATAAAAATAATAAAGGTCACTGTTCTGGGCTTCGGGACTGCCCTTTTCAATCATCATTTTAGCAATTTCCATATGAACTAGACTTTTATTTCTTTCAAGCGCCAGGAATAGGGGAATTCGTCCCTGAGAGTCTTTCATTTCCATGAGCATTTTATCTTGATCGATCAGAAATCTGCAAAGTTCCATATCTCCTTCAATCACTGCAAAGTGTAAAAGACTTCCTTGCTCCAGGGTTATTTCTTTAAGATCTATATCCTTTAGCAAAGTTGTAAGGAGATCCTGATTATTAGAAGCGATAGCCAAGGAAAGAGGTGTTTCCTGGTCATTATTTTCCTGAATTATGGAAGGGTAATATTGCATCAGCAATTCCACCATGGCTTTGTTATTATTTTTAACCGCCCAGTGCAGAGGGCTGTTTCCCTGGTCATCCATTCCAATTAATTCATTGTTGATGGCCAGTATCTTTTTTGCAATCTGTAGATTGTCCTGTTTTACCGCCTTAAATAAGGGGCTTTCTCCCGATGAATCCAGCAGGGTTACGTCGGCATCCCACAATAATAAGCTTTCAGCTGTGGCGAAATGTCCATTTCCCAGTGCCGCAAGCAAGGCGGTTTCGCCACGACTGTTTTTTTTATCACGATCTGCTAAATTATTTAAAAGAAGAAGAACTATCTCTTTATGACCTAAAGAAGCTGCCAGGGTTAATGGAGTTTCTCCTTCATCAGAAAGAATGTTCAACAAGGGCATTTCCTGTTGCAAAATATCCTTTAGAGTGTCTATCTGGTTCTCTTCTATGACGATGAATATACGAGCCGTCGGATCTAAAGAATTAGTTTCAACTTCTCCTTTGGCTCCCGCAAATAGGGAAAAATTAAAGCTTATTACCAGTATCACAAGAAACATTACTTTCTTCATTTGAGTCCTTCCTAAATTAAATACTTCTTATATTTTCGGTATTTCAAAAAAAATCCAAAGTGAAAATGCAAAATACCTGATACATCAAGGTAACTAACAAATGACATTTTTGCAAAAAATCTTGCATTCCAATTATAATCCTTTAGCTTTATAAAAGGAGATATACGTATGAACACAAATAATATCGCATCTATGATAGATCACACTATTTTAAAGGCGGAAACCACCGCCGAGATGGTTAAAAAGATATGTAAAGAGGCCAGAGATTATGGTTTTGCCTCGGTTTGTGTCAATTCATCTTTTGTTCCTTTAGCTTCTGTTGAGTTAAAGGATTCTTCGGTGAAGGTCTGTACCGTTATCGCCTTCCCACTAGGTGCGGCTTCTTCTGAATCCAAGGCTGCAGAGACAAAAATTGCCAAGGAACAGGGCGCCCAGGAATTTGATATGGTGATAAATCTGGGAAGGTTGCTGCAGGGTGATAATGAATATGTTTTAAGGGATATCAAATCGGTGGTGGATGCGGCAGCGGGTTTAACCGTTAAGGTCATTCTTGAAACCTGCTATCTCAACAAAGAACAAATAGTTCAAGCTTGTCAGCTGGCAGAAAAAGCCGGGGCACATTTTGTTAAAACATCCACAGGGTTCGGAACAGGTGGAGCTACCGAGGAAGATGTGTCCTTGATGGTTAAAACGGTTCCTCAGATGCAGGTTAAGGCTTCTGGAGGAATTTGACATAGAGAAATGGCTTTAAAGATGTTGAGTCTCGGTGCCACAAGACTTGGAACTAGTTCAGGAATACAAATAGTGGAGGGCCATAATAATGCGCAGTCTGATTCTACTTATTGATAGTTTTGGTGTAGGAGAGCTGCCCGATGCTCAAGCCTACGGTGATCAAGGGGCCAATACACTTTTACATATTTGTCAAAATATAAAGGGAAGTAAATGGCCAACCCTAACAAAACTCGGCCTGGGAAATATGGGTGGAATACTGGGTTATATTAGTTCGGGGCTTGAACCCACATCACAAGCCCTTGCTTCCTATGGGGTGATGGCTGAGAAATCACCTGGTAAGGATACCACCACAGGCCATTGGGAGCTTATGGGGATTGAGTTAGACAAGGCCTTTTATCATTTTGATATGGATTATCCATCTTTTCCTGAGTCCTTTCTTGAGGAGTTTATCAGGTTAACCGGCTGTAAGGGAATTTTAGGCAATAAAGCGGCATCTGGAACTGCCATCATTGAGGAATTAGGGTCGGAACATGAAAAAACATCCTATCCCATTTGTTATACCTCGGCTGATTCGGTTTTTCAAATTGCTGCTCACAGCGATATCATTCCACTGGAAACACTCTATGAATATTGCAAAATCGCTCGGAAATTGTGTGATTCCCTTGGGGTCGGCCGAGTTATTGCAAGGCCCTTTGAAGGTCAAGCCGGAGATTATCATCGTACCGAAGACAGAAAGGATTTCAGTTTGCCCTTACCTGG